>JBARAE010000446.1:0-26088 GCA_049791715.1 Micromonospora sp. | reverse complement strand
GGGATGGCCTCCGGCGGCCGGGGCTACTCGCCCCGGACCCTCGGCGACTCTGGGATGCGCCGGCCGCGACCGGCTACCCGTCGCGCGCCGGAGGCCACCAGACCGCGCCGACCTGGTCCGGGTCGTTCGTCCAGTGGGGCGCTCCACCTGGACCAGGTCAGCGCGGCCCGGCAGGGCGGAGCCTGCGCGACGGGATGCCGGATCTGGCTTGAAGCCGACCGCTGCGGCGGACCATCCATGAAGGATGGTCGATACGCCGGCAGCCGACTCCTCCCGCCGCTTGTCCTGCCGCAGCTCGCGGGGTGTCCAGTCGCGCTGGTCGAGGGCCCGCTCTGGCGATGACGGGGCGGAACGCCCGCCGCACGTTGTGCCGATCGAGGGCGGTGCCGGCGGCGGAGACGAAGACGAGCCGGTCAGCGGAAGGCTGGCTCTGGTCCTCGTGGTGGGTGGTGAGCGCGATGACGCACCGGGCCGGCAGGGCCAGGGCGCGACGCGACTTCCTGGTCTTGGTGTCACCATCGGCGCGTACCGAGCGCCAGACCTGGATGGAGGGCGGCAACGGCGGTTCGTTGGTCGGCTTGCCGTTGAGGTCGACGTGAGCCCAGGTGAGCGCCCGGAGTTCCTCGGTACGGGCACCGGTCAGCAGTGAGACCACGATGTGGGCGTGCAACGAGCTGCCCTCCGCAGCCATCAGGAGCGCCTTTGCCTGGTCGAGCGTCAGTGACTTCGAGGGACGACCGCCGCGACCGCTGGGAACGGTGCAGAGCGCGACGACGTTGCGCTTGACCTTGTCCCGCGCCATGGCCCGATTGACCGCGCGGTTCAGCAAGGAGTGCAGGAGCCGAAGAGTCCGGGTGCTCAGGTGTTGGGCCTTGCTCATGAGCCAACGGTCGACATCGGTCGCAGTGAGGTCCCGCAGCTTCCTCGCGCCGAGTTCGCTGACGATGTGAGAGTTCGCAAGGGTGGCGTAGTTCGCTTTGGTGCTCTCCGACTGTCTGCTGAGCCCGTACGTCAACCCCGGATGGTCGAGGACAGAATCTCGACAGGAGAGGCGGTCGTGGGACAGGTCACCTCGGTACAGGTGATCCCCCTCGGCAAGTACGATCCGCCGGTACGCCTCGAGGTGCGTTACGCGTACCTCGGGGCGTACCGCGAGGCGGAACTCTTCAACGACTTCTCGAGCGACCGTTACGGCGTGGGGCAAGAGGTTGAGCTGTTCGTCGATCCGGATGACCCGACGAAGCTCGCCACCCGGGACGGACTCGCGAGCAACGGGTTCCTGGTCATCGCCCCGGACTGGATGATCGTCCTCGGACTCTTCGCCACTGTCGCCAGTCCGATCGCCGCTTGGCGATGGTGGCGTCGGTACTGGGGGTTCACACCCAGGCCGGTGCCCGGGCTGGCCCTCGACGTGATCCTCGGGGAAGACCATCTGATGACAACCTGGGGGAGGTCGGCCAAGAACGCGGCCGAGGAGATTCGGCGAGCGGGCAGCACCGTCCAGTCCCCGCTCAGGCTCTGGATGGTCTTCCTGGCCGAGGGCGAGGGGGTCCGGCCCGGCTTTGTCGGCATCCGTCGCGCCGCCTTCTTCATCCGGCAGCGCCGGCTCGTACTGGAAGCGGTCCTCCCGCAGGAACTGGATGTCCGGGCCGTTCGTCAGCGCATGCTGGAGCTGCTGAACCAGGGAATAGCTGAAGCGGAAGACCTCGCGCGGAGCCGTCAGCTCGCTACCCAGCTGGACGCGCTCCGGACGGTTCAGGAGTCACTGTCGGTGGGAGGTTCACCCGGTTCGTCGGATGGCTCGCCGGAGGGGTGACACCGCTCGTTGCCGCAACCCCCAGCCGCCCTACCCCGGACCTCCGAACTTTGGTCATGCCAGCTTTGTAGGGCAGAGGGTGTCTCGGGCGGGCGTCTGCGTGGGCCGCGACTCAGCAAGTCCGCCCGTATCATCCGGGCCGTTCGGCCCTGCGCCGTGCCCACCGGGACGTGAATGATCGGGTGGCCCGTTTCGCCGCTTCCGGCTGTGGCGGGAGATGGCGGGACCAGCATCGGGTACACGAGGGTCAAGGGGAGACAGGTGACCGCTGATCAGGCGGGCTACGCACTGCCCGGCGCGGCTCGGGCACCGCACGGCGTCCGCCGGCTACGGCCGGCGCCCGCAGCCATCTGGCATCGGCGATGCCGCAGCTGACACAGGCGCACGCCCGGCAGGCCCACCGCCGGCTGGACCTGCCCGCGGTGCGCCACCTGTACCCCGGATACTTCGCCTTGGTGATGGCGACCGGGATCTGCTCGACGGCCATGCGCGATATCGGGTATCTGCGCCTGTCCGCGGTGCTGCTGGCCATCGCTGTCGTCGCTTTCGGGGTGCTGTGCTGCGCCCTCACGCTTCGTGTGATCCGCTACCGACAGGAGCTACTGGCCGACCTCGCCGCGCCCGACAGGGCATACGCGTTCGTCACGTTCGTGGCCGCCTGCGAGGTAGTCGCCGTGCGCCTGGCCGGCGACCGCCATGACACGGCGAGCGTGCTGCCGGCCGTGCTCGGGGCCGTGGCCTGGCTCGGGCTCAGTTACACGATCCCAGTGCGCCTCATCCTCGGGCCGCGGCCCCGGCCGGTGTTGGTTGGCGTGAACGGCACCTGGTTCATCTGGGTGGTGGGTACCCAGTCACTTGCGGTCAGTGCCGCTGTCCTGGACCGCGACACCAGCGGCGACGCCCGTGTCACCGCGCTGGCCGCGGTGTTGATGTGGTCGGTCGGAGTGGTCCTGTACCTGGTCGTCGCGACGTTGGTACTCGCGCGGCTGCTGCTCTTGGAGGTTCGCCCGGAGGATCTCACCCCGCCGTACTGGGTCACGATGGGCGCCACCGCGATCACCGTGCTGGCCGCCGCCCGGATCCTGAACATGGCGCCGGCACCCGCCCTGGCGGCCACCCGTCCGGTCGTTGCCGGGCTCGGCGTGATGCTGTGGGCATTCGGCACGTGGCTGATCCCCCTGCTCGTGGTGTTCGGTGTGTGGCGGCATGTGCTGCGACGGGTCCGGCTGAGCTATTTGCCTGCACTGTGGAGCATCGTGTTCCCGCTGGGTATGTACGCGACCGCGAGTATGGAACTGGGCAAGGCGGCGAGCCTGCCGATCATCGAGGACATCGGCCGGACATGGACATGGGTCGCGCTACCCGCCTGGGCCGCCGTCTTCATCGCGATGTGCACGAGCCTGGTCACATCCGCGGCACGTTGGATCCGTACCTACCACGACCAGAGGCCCGCGGGCGGTTGACGGGGAGATCCCAGCCCGGCCAGGTTTCCCGCCGCCGCACCGCGGTGGCCACCGCCGTGCTGGTCAGCCGCCGGTCGCTCCGGGCCGAACCGGACCTGCCGCACGCGACGCGCGGCGTCGGCAGTTCCAGGCCGCCGGCGTCGCGGACCCCGGCTATCGGAGCAGGTAGTCGACGACGTCCGCGGCGCTGTAGTCGTCGCCTGCCCGCTCGCGCAGCCGGGCGAGGAAGGTCAGGTCCTGACCCAGTGTCACCAGTGCCGGTTCGACGTAGCCGTCGGTTCGCTGCTGGCCGAGGCCGATCGTGGCGACCAGACCATTACACAGACACCTGCGTCCGACGGTCTCCTCGACCGACCCGCCCTTGCGGACGTATTCGTCGACCGGTTCGGCCGGGCAGCGGTAACCGATCCCACCGCGGTCCCGCTGGTACGGCGTACGCAGGTATCCGAGGTCGCACAGGCGCGGGCGGTCGGCGTACACGTCGTCTTCCGAGGCGGTGCCGGACACGTGGGCCAGCTTGAAGGGGAACCCGGTGGGTGAGGCATCGGGATGGTTGCGCACGATCAGGCTGCCGTGCGCGGCGGCGGCCAACACGCGCCGCCGCAACTGCGGGTCCAGGCCCGACTCCCTGGACAGCGCGAACGCGGTACCGACCTGGATGCCCACCGCACCGGCGGCGTGGGCGGCCGCCAGTCCGGCCGGGCTGGCCTGCCCGCCGGCCAGCCAGAACGGCAATCCCACGGCCTCGACCTTCGGCAGGTCGATCTGGTCGCGTGGCCCGTACACCGGTTCGCCCTCGGCGGTGCGGACCATGCGACCACGCGGTCGGGCACTGTGCCCACCCGCGACCGGCGTCTCCAGGACGAATCCGTCAGGTCGGGTCGCCGGGTCGCGGGCCAGATAGCCGGCCAGCACGGCGGACGACACGATGGCGAGCATCCGCGGTCTGGTCAGTCGGGGCAGTTCGCCGAGCAGCTGACGTGGGTCGATCCGGATGACATGGTCCCCGGCGGGTGCGCCGTCCACCGTGACGGGCAGTTCCGCCGGCCCGTGCACGGCGAGGGCATCGAGCAGCCTCGGGATCTCGGTGGGCAGTCCGGCGCCGACCAGGACGTAGTCGACCCCGGCGAGCATGGCGCCGTAGACGGCGGCCGGCGTGGCCATCTGGGTCTTCTCCAGGTAGTTGATACCGACCACGCCGTCATGGCCCTCCTTCGCGAGGAACACCTCGACGAAGTTCGCGACCACGGCGAGTTCCAGGGCGGGCCGGCGCGGTCGCAGCCCGAGACGGTGTACGGGGCGAAACGGTTGGTCCGCCCCGATCCCGACGGGCACGAAGTAGCGGTCGAGAACCCGTTGCGCCACTTCGGGCACGGGAAATCGGGCCAGCGCCCGGCGGAGGTGGCCGTCCCGGTCTCCACGCTGCAGGCGCCGGGCGAGCTGGGCGTCCAGCGCCACCCCGGAGACCACCCCGAGCTGGCCGGCGCCCGCAACGGCACTCGCCAACCGCCAGCCGGACACGCCGACGCCCATGCCGCCCTGGATGACGACGGGAAGACCCGCCCACCTGCCCGATCCGTTCGCCCCGCCGGCGGCCGTCACCGGACCTGCCTGGCGACGCTCGGCCCCTGGACACCGCCGCACCGGGCGGGCGGACCCGTCCGAACGGGCCGCACCGGTCGCCACGTCGGTGGCAGGGTTGTCGTCCCGGCCGTGATCTCCACCAATGGAAACACCCTCCCGTCGAGGCGGCGGATCCGCCGTCGGGGGCACGATCCGCCGGCTCGGTCGCCCTCGACAGGGGCGTAGGTCCCGCATCCGCCGCTCAGGCATCGTGGCCCGCTGACTGCTTCACCCGTAGGTCCGAATACGGACTTTGGTCCCGCCGTTTGGGGACCCGCGCCCCCCGCGTCGGCGGTATTGATCACGGAAGCTTGGTGGACGTGACCCGCTGTGGCGTGTCACGGACGGCATGAGCCGTCGCCCCGCACCGCCAGAAGGAGCAATCGTCGTGGCACCGCACCGCCCAGACACCGCCGGAACCCCCGCGACGGACCAGGTGCCCGGTGCGGCCCCCCTGCTGGCCGCGCGCCGCTTCCTGACCAGGGAGACCGTCGGTGACCACGGCCGCACCCTGCACCAGGTCGACAGCAACGACTGGGACCACTTCTACCGCGACCGATGGCGTTACGACCGGGTGGTGCGCTCCACCCACGGCGTCAACTGCACCGGATCATGCTCCTGGAACGTCTTCGTCAAGGACGGCCTGATCACCTGGGAGCACCAGGCCACCGACTACCCGACCACCGGGCCCGACTCCCCGGACTACGAGCCGCGCGGTTGCCCCCGGGGCGCGTCCTTCTCCTGGTACGAGTACTCGCCGTCGCGGGTGCGCCACCCGTACGTGCGGGGTGTGCTGGCCGAGATGTTCCGTGACGGGCTGCGGCGCCTCGGTGACCCGGTCGCCGCGTGGGCCGAAATTGTGGAGACGCCACTCAAGGCGCGCGCCTACAAGGCCCAGCGGGGAAGGGGCGGGTTCGTGCGCGCCAGCTGGGACGAGGTGATCACCATCGTCGCCGCCGCCCACGTCTACACGACCAAGACGTACGGGCCGGACCGGGTGGTCGGCTTCTCACCGATCCCCGCCATGTCGATGGCCTCCTTCGCCGCCGGCACCCGGTACCACGCGCTGCTCGGCGGCACCCTGCTGAGCTTCTACGACTGGTACGCCGACCTGCCCATCGCCTCGCCGCAGATCTGGGGTGACCAGACCGACGTGCCCGAGGCCGGCGACTGGTGGAACGCCACGTACCTGATGATGTGGGGCTCGAACATCCCGGTGACCCGCACCCCGGACGCCCACTTCCTGGCCGAGGCCCGCTACAAGGGCACCAAGGTCGTCGCGGTCAGTCCCGACTACGCCGACAACGTGAAGTTCGCCGACGACTGGCTCGCCCCCCATCCGGGCACGGACGGCGCGCTGGCGATGGCGATGGGCCACGTCGTGCTCACCGAGTTCTTCCGGGACCGCACGGTGCCCTACTTCGTCGACTACGTGCGCCGCTACACCGACCTGCCCTTCCTGATCACCCTCCGGCCGACCGCCGACGGGGCGTGGGCCGCGGACCGCTTCCTGACCGCCGCCGACCTCGGCGAGGCGGACGGCGCGCACAAGACCGTCCTGGTCGACGAGCGCACCGGCGAGCTGGCCGTGCCGAACGGGTCGCTGGGCTTCCGGTACGGCGAGTCCGGCGCGGGCCGCTGGAACCTCGACCTCGGCGATGTCGTCCCGGCGCTTGGCCTGCTCGACCTCGGCGACGACGCCGTGCCGGTCGACCTGGCCCGGTTCGACGTCGGCGACACCGAAGGGGGCTCCACGGTGCGCCGCGGGGTGCCCGTCCGGCGCGTCGGCGAGCACGTGGTCACCTCGGTCTACGACCTGGTGATGGCGCAGTACGGGGTGCGCCGCGGCGACCTGCCGGGCGAGTGGCCCAGCGGATACGACGACGCGGACGCCCCGAACACCCCGGCGTGGCAGGAGCGCATCACCGGCGTACCGGCCGCCCTGGCGGCCCGCATCGGCCGGGAGTTCGCGCGCAACGCCGAGCGGAGCCGGGGCCGTTCGCTGATCGTTCTCGGTGCCGGCGCCAACCAGTGGTTCCACTCCGACATGACTTACCGGGCATTCATCTCGCTGGTGACCCTGACCGGCTGCCAGGGCGTCAACGGCGGCGGCTGGGCCCACTACGTCGGGCAGGAGAAGGCCCGCCCGATCACCGGCCAGCAGCACATGTCCTTCGCGTTCGACTGGCAGCGGCCGATGCGGCACCAGGCCAGCACGCCGTTCTGGTACCTGCACACCGACCAGTGGCGCTACGAGCGGGTCCGGGCCGACGAGCTGTCCTCGCCGCTGGGCACCGGCCGCTTCGCCGGCATGACCTTCGCCGACACCGTGGCCGCCGCGCAGCGGCTGGGCTGGAGCCCCGGCCACCCGGCGTTCAACCGCAACCCGCTGGACCTGACCGACGAGGCGGCGGCGGCCGGGGTGCCGGTGCAGGAGCACATCGTCGCCGAGCTGAAGGCCGGCCGGCTGCGGGGCGTGGCCGAGGACCCGGACGACCCGGCGAACTTCCCCCGTTGCCTGACGCTGTGGCGGGCCAACCTGCTCGGCTCGTCCGGCAAGGGCAACGAGTACTTCCTGCGGCACCTGCTCGGCGTGGAGTCCTCCGCCAGCGCCGAGGAGTGCGACCCGGACCACCGGCCGCGCGACGTCACCTGGCGCGAGGAGGCGCCGACCGGCAAGCTCGACCTGCTCACCGCGATCGACTTCCGGATGACCAACACGGGCCTGCACTCCGACGTGGTGCTGCCCGCCGCCACCTGGTACGAGAAGCACGACATCTCCACCACGGACATGCATCCCTTCGTGCACGCGTTCAGCCCGGCGGTCGAGCCGCCCGCCGACGTGCACACCGACCACGACACCTTCCTCGCCCTGGCCGACAAGGTCGGTGAGCTGGCCGTGACGCACCTCGGGGTACGTCGCGACGTGCTCGCCGTGCCGTTGCAGCACGACACCCCGGACGAGCTGGCCATGCCGGGCGGCCGGGTGCGGGACTGGAAGGCCGGCGAGTACGAGCCGGTGCCCGGCTCGACCATGCCGAAGCTCGTCGAGATCGAGCGCGACTACACCCTGATCGGCGCGAAGATGCGTGCCGTCGGGCCGCTGCTCGACACCCTGGGCACCACCACCAAGGCGCTCACCGTCGACGTCACCGCGGAGCTGGAGTACCTGCGGCACCAGAACGGGGTCATCACCGAAGGGCCGTGCGCCGGGCGGCCCTCGGTGGCCACCGCCGACCGCATGTGCGAGGCGATCCTGGCGCTGTCCGGCACCACGAACGGTCGGGTGGCCGCCGCCGGCTTCGAAGCCCTGGAGAAGCGGACGGGGCAACCGTTCGCGGACCTGGTCGCCGGGCACGAGCACGACCGGATCACGTACCCGGACACCCAGCGGGCGCCGCAGCCGGTCTTCACCAGCCCGGAATGGTCCGGCTCGGAGAAGGGCGGCCGTCGCTACTCGCCGTTCACCCTGAACGTGGAACGGCTCAAGCCGTGGCACACCCTCACCGGACGGCAGCACTTCTTCGTCGAACACGACTGGGTGGCGGAGTTGGGGGAGCAGCTGCCGGCCTTCCGGCCGCCGCTGAACATGGCGCGGCATTTCGGCAAGCCGGGTGAGCTGGTCGACGGTGGCGTGACGGCGCGGTTCCTGACCCCGCACGCGAAGTGGTCGGTGCACTCGATGTACCACGACAACGAGCTGATGCTGGCGCTGTCCCGGGGCGGCCCGGTGATCTGGATGAGCGTCGAGGACGCCGCCAAGATCGGCGTACGCGACAACGACTGGATCGAGGCGCACAACCGCAACGGTGTCGTGGTGGCCCGCGCCGTGGTCAGCCATCGGATGCCGGAGGGCACGGTGTTCCAGTACCACTCGCCGGAGCGCACGGTCAACGTGCCCAAGGCGGAGAAGAGCGGCCGACGGGGCGGCTACCACAACTCGTTGACCCGTCTGCTGGTCAAGCCCACCCATCTGGCCGGCGGGCATGCCCAGCTCACGTACGCCTTCAACTACTACGGCCCGATCGGCAGCCAGCGCGACGAGATCACCGTGATCCGCCGTCGCACGCAGGAGGTGGAGTACTGATGAGGATCCGTGCCCAGGTGGCCATGGTGATGAACCTGGACAAGTGCATCGGCTGCCACACCTGCTCGGTCACCTGCAAGCAGACCTGGACCAACCGGGAGGGTACCGAGTACGTCTGGTTCAACAACGTCGAGACCAAGCCGGGCATCGGCTACCCGAAGCACTACGAGGACCAGGACCGCTGGCACGGTGGCTGGCAGCTCGACGGCAAGGGCCGACTGAAGCTGCGCTCCGGCGGCCGGCTCAAGCGGCTCGGCCGGCTCTTCGCCAACCCGGACCTGCCCTCGATCGACGACTACTACGAGCCGGCCACCTTCGACAAGGACATCCTGGTCAACGCGCCCGCCGGCCTCAAGGACACCCCGGTCAAGCGGCCGAACTCGGCGCTCACCGGCGAACCGATGGCGGTCACCTGGGGCGCCAACTGGGAGGACAGCCTGGGCGGAGCGCACGAACACGCCGCCGGCGACCCGAACATCGCCCGGATGCCGGGCGAGGCGGCCGCGAAGGTCAAGTTCGAGTTCGAGAAGACCTTCATGTTCCACCTGCCGCGGATCTGCGAGCACTGCCTCAACCCGGCGTGCGTGTCGGCCTGCCCGTCCGGAGCGATGTACAAGCGCGCCGAGGACGGCATCGTGCTGGTCGATCAGGACCGCTGCCGCGGCTGGCGGATGTGCGTCTCGGCCTGCCCGTACAAGAAGGTGTACGTCAACCACGCCACCGGCAAGGCGGAGAAGTGCACCTTCTGCTTCCCGCGCATCGAGGCGGGACAGCCGACCATCTGCTCCGAGACGTGCGTGGGCCGGCTGCGCTACCTGGGCATCGTGTTCTACGACGAGGACGCGGTGTTGGCGGCGGCCTCGGTCGCCGACGAGCACGACCTGCTCGACGCGCAGCGCGCCGTGTTTCTCGACCCGGCCGACCCGACCGTCCAGCAGGCCGCGCGGGAGGCCGGGATGCCCCAGGAGTGGCTGGACGCCGCGGAACGGTCCCCGGTGTGGCGGCTGATCAGCGAGTACAAGGTGGCGCTGCCGCTGCACCCGGAGTACCGGACGCTGCCCATGGTCTGGTACGTCCCGCCGCTGTCGCCGGTGCTGGACGCGGTGGGGGAGGCCGGTCGTGACGACACCGACGCCGACGATGTCTTCCACACCATCCGCGAGCTGCGCATCCCCGTCGAGTACCTGGCCGAGCTGTTCACGGCCGGCGACGTCGAGGCGGTCGCCGGCGTCCTGATGAAGCTGGCCGCCATGCGCTCCTACATGCGCGCCCGCACGTTGGACGGCACGGTCGCCGAGGACCTGCTGGACGGCATCGGCATGACCGCGGACCAGGTGGAGGCCATGTACCGGCTGCTGGCCGTCGCCAAGTACGACGAGCGCTACGTCATCCCCGCCGCGCACACGAAGGACGCCGCCGCCCTGGAGGCCCAGGCCGCCGCCCACCCCGACTGCTCGCTCGACTGCGAGGGCGGTCCGGGGATGACCACGGAGGCCACCGTGCAGAGCTTCCATCTGGTCGACGGCGACGAGGTACGGCCCGGCCGGCCCGGAGTCCTCTCCCAGCGGGCCGACGGCCGGCGCGGCCTCACCATCAACCCGCTGCGGGGCCGGTCATGACCGCTGCCGCCGACCGGGCCCGCATCTTCGAACTGGTCTCGCTGCTGCTCACGTACCCGGACGACGAGCTGCTGGGCGCGGGGGCCGAGCTGGGCGCGGCCGCCGCCCGCATCGCCGACGGGACGGTGCGGGGGCAACTCGAGGAGTTCCTCGACTGGCTGCGGGGCGCCACCCCGATCGAGGTGCAGCGGCACTACGTGCAGACCTTCGACCTGCGTCGCCGCTCGGGTCTCTACCTCACCTACTACCTGCACGGCGACACCCGCAAGCGGGGAATGGCTCTGCTGGTGCTCAAGCAGCGGTACCGGGCGCAGGGGCTGCGCCTCGCCGAGGGCGAACTGCCCGATCTGCTGCCGGTGGTGCTGGAGTTCGCTGCCGTCGTCGGCCCCGGCGAGGGGGAGGCGCCGCTGCGTCAGCACCGCAAGGGCATCGAGCTGCTGCGCTCCGCACTGGCCGACTCCGGCACCCCGTACCGGCTGCTGCTGGACGCCGTCTGCGCGGTGCTGCCCGAACTGACCGACGCCGACCGGGCGGCGATCGCGGCGCTCGCCGTCGACGGGCCGCCGGTGGAGACGGTCGGCCTGGACTCCCTCGGCCTCGGCCCGGACCTGCACGGCGCCGCCGTCGCCCCCTACCCCGCCTGCTCCCCGTCGGAGGCCCCACGATGACCACGCTCGTCTGGATCGTTCTGCCGTACCTGTGCCTCGCGGTCTTCGTCGCCGGACACGTCTGGCGCTGGCGCCACGACCAGTTCGGCTGGACCACCCGTACCAGCCAACTGCTGGAGAACCGGCTGCTGCGGCTGGGCTCGCCGCTGTTCCACCTGGGCGCCTTCGGGGTCATCGGTGGGCACGCCATGGGCCTGGTCGTGCCCGCGTCGGTGACGGAGAAGGTCGGTGTCAGCGAGCACGTCTACCACTTCACCGCGGTGTGGGGTGGCACGGTGACCGGCGCGATGCTGGTGGCCGGTCTGGCGCTGCTGATCGCCCGGCGCTTCGTCAACGGCCGGGTCCGCCGTGTCACCACCACGATGGACAAGGTGCTCTACGTCGCGCTGGCGGCGATGGTCGCGCTCGGCATGACCGCCACGGTCGGCACGAACCTGCTCGGCGAGGGCTACGACTACCGGGAGACGATCGCGGTCTGGTTCCGCGGCATCTTCTGGTTCCAGCCGGACTCGGCCCTGATGACCGGGGCGCCCCTGGTCTACCAGCTGCACGCCATCGGTGGCTTCCTGTTCCTGGCGCTGTGGCCGTTCACCCGGCTGGTGCACGTCTGGTCGGCGCCGCTGGCGTACCTCTGGCGTCCGTACGTGGTCTACCGGGCGCGGCGAGGCCCGGCGCCCGCTCCCGTGCCTGCTCCGGCCGCGGTGCGCGACCTGCCCCGGGAGCCCCTGGCACGGCGATAGGGGGAACCCCCGCCCAGGACGCGGGCTTTCGCGCCCTGGCAAGGAGGTCGTCGCGGCCCCGGCGGGCAGCTGACGGCGTTGGGGATCGGCGCGGGCCTACAGGACGAGGAGAGTGGCCCGCTGGGGACGATGCAGGACGAGTAGCGCCGCCGTCATCGCTGACGCCAGCGTTGTCGAACCCATCGTCGGCTGCCAGGACTGCATTGGCCATGTCCGGCCGACTGCCGACGGCCGTTGCGGGCGTTCCTCCGAACAGTCCCCCCGCGTCTCGCTCACGCCGTTCGTGTCGGGAGGGATGTCGGTGGGAAGCTACGGCAGAAGCTGAGCGCCGGTGGTCGATGCGGGTCGGCCGGTGCCGTCCGGTGCGGGCGGCACCATGCGGAAGCCGGTGACCAGGCGCGGTTGCACCGCGACGACGTTGTCGGCGCGGCCGACCCAGGGGCGCAGCAGACCGTGGTAGTGGTCGGCGAGCTCGCCGGCACCGACCCCGACCGCCAGGCCGGTCACCACGACGCTCCAGCCGACTCGACGTTCTTCGTCGATGTGATCGGCCTCGTACGCCACCACGGTGGGCGCGGTCGCGACCTGCGTCGCCACCGCGGAGTCGGAGTGGGTGCAGAAGATGACCAGGCCGTCCACCACGAGATGGTTCACCGGCCGGATGGCCGGCAGCGCCCCCTGGGTGAAAACGACCCGGCCGACACGGGCCGAGGCCAGCAGGCGCATCGCCTCGTCCTCCGGCAGCTCCCGCAGCGTCCGGTGCTCGTCCACTGGTCCTCCTCGGCCGTTCCACATCCGCACGTACCAGGGCACAATCACCATGAGGGGCGGAGGACCGGACGGGTAGGGGCGAAGGTCCCGCGTCTGGGACAGCGCACGCACCACCAGGCCCTGCTGAACCGCTGGAGCGGGCCGTCCGGCCCGGGCTCGCGCGGTTGCCTCCGAGCACTGTGCGGATCATGGGTCAGCGTCGGCGCCGGGCCCGACGTCGACCTCGTGCGGCAGCTCGCCGCCCGGCTGCCTGCGGCCCCGCTCGCCGGTGCTGCCGAGTTGCGCGGAACACAGGACCACCGGGACCGGTTCCGCCCCTTCAATGCGGCGGTGCGGGTGCGGACGGGAACGGGTTGTCCTCACGCGCCATGGTCCGCGAGCTGCCTGCGCAACCTGACCAGCACTTTGGTGATCAGGGGAGAGCGGTGCGGGAGGTCCAACCGAATCGACGATCGCGGGTGGCCCGCGTCCCCTCTCCTGGAAGCTCAGCCAACACGGCCTAAAAACCTGTGCTCGTTATCCTAGATATTCTTCCTTGGCTCGGTTAAGGTAACTCTCGTTGATGGCAGAGGAACGTGAAGACGCAGACGGACTGACCGGCCGCGCGATCGCGACGGGCAGAGGATCGGGAGCCGGCGCACGTCACGGCTCCCGCCGGCATGGCGGAGCAAGTACGCAAGCCCCGAGCTGTACGACGGGGCGCCGCAGGTGGGGCCGAGGCACGTTCAGGGCTTCACCTGACAGTTCGCTGCACGCGTGTGGGGCCAAGAAGTTGCGTGGGGCTCCAACGCCGGCGGACAGGTCGGACAGTGGAAGCAGAGGAAAGGGAGGGCCTTACACCGTTGGATCGCCCGCTACCGGTCGTCATTCGGGCCGGGCGGACACCGCAGTTTCCATCGAACGAGAGGTGGTCTCCGGTCACGCTTACGCGATCCTCGCACCCGAAGCCTGCACGGACGGCTGGTGCGGACAGGACAAACCGACATTCCTGTCGGTAGATGGTGTTTCAGACCCGTAACCCGGGGCCCCGGCGCTTCAGCGCCGGGGCCCTCGACGTGGAGGTGACATGGGCCAAAACCCCGATGACATGTTCGGCGACGAGGACTTCCCCGCGTACACGATTGGTCGTGCCGCGGAGATCGTCGGCACCACGCAGGAGTTCCTGCGCAGGTTGGACGAGGCGAAGCTGATCCACCCGCAACGCTCAGCCGGCGGGCATCGCCGCTACTCCCGCTATCAACTGCGGCTGGCCGCCAGGGCCCGGGAAATGGTCGACCAGGGCACGGCACTTGACGCCGCCTGCCGGATCATCATCCTCGAGGACCAGCTCGAGGAGGCCCTGCGGCAGAACCAAAACCGCCAGCGCCATTGACCGCCGGCGCCACCGAGACCTCGCTCTCGTGGCGAACGGTCGCGTGGCGCGGCGGGGCGCCGCCGGTTGAGTCCAGGAGCGGACGAGGTCAGCTGCTCGACGGGGGCTTGATCGCCCAAGGGTTGCTGCTCATCTGGTCTCCCGCCGTACGGGAGGCGCTCGCTCGGTGGGGATCGGCGCCGGCCGTGGTGGAGCGGTTGTGGCCGTGGTCGCCGTGCCAGTCGAGGACGAGCATGCAGGCGTCGTCGGGCAGGGTGGGTCCGGCAACGTCGAGGATGGCGTCGCCGAGTGTGCGGGCGACCTCCCTGGGGTGCAGGTCGGCGAGGCGCGGCAGCCGTGCGGGCAGGTCGAGGCGGGCGGCACCGCGTTCCAGCATGCCGTCGGTGAGCAGGACGAGCCGATCGTCGGGGCGCAGTGGGACGTCGGTTGAGCGGTACGTTCCGTGGCGCAGTACGCCGAACGGTGGATCGACCGGTAGCGCGAGGGGTCGGACGGTTCCGTCGCGCACCAGGAGTGGGGTGGGATGGCCGGCGTTGACCATGGCCAGCACGCCGGTGCGCAGATCGAGCCGGCCGAGAAGCCCGGTGGAGAAGGTGAATCCCCCGGGAGGATTCTCGATCAGCGCCGAGTTCGCGGCCCGAGCCTGGTCGAGCAGCGTGTGACCGCGACGGCGGGTGTGGCGCAGGCTGCCGACGCAGAGCGTTGCGGTCAGGGCGCTGTGCACGCCGTGCCCCACGGCGTCCGTGATGCTCAGGTGCAGCAGGTTGCGCGCGAGGCTGTAGTCGAAGGTGTCTCCGCCGATGCTGGCCGCCGGCTCCAGCCACGCCGAGAGCGTGAACGAGCCGGCCTCGCAGGTGAATGAGGAGGGCAGGAGCCGGCGCTGGATCTCCGCGGCGAGGGTGAACGGAGTGGTCCGCTGACCCCATTCGAAAAGGTCCGTGTGCCGCCTGGCGGCGATTACCACGAACGCCAGCGCGTGCGCGGCCCGGGAGATCTCGGCCAGCGCAGCGTCGTCCGGCTCGACCGGCAAGGAGATCTCCAACAGTCCGATCGCCTCGCCTCGTTGCGTGACGGGCGCCATCACGACGTGGTCATTTCCGCTCGAACGAACCTGCACGCACTGGGAGCGCAGCGCCTGTTCCTGTGGCCCGCCGTCAAAAGGCAGCACGGTGGCGACGTCCTCGTCCTGCCGGCGTCTGCCGGGCCGGTGCCCGCCGGGAACGTTGTGGGCCAGCCGAACAAGAGCCCGGCCGCTCATGTCCGCGACGAGGAACGACACCCACAGCGCCCCGAGGTCGGCGCCGATGCCTCGGGTTACCGCCTCCACCGCGTCGACCGGGGCGGCGTCCTCGACAGCGCGCAGCACGTTGCCCAGGTCCACGCCGCTCCACCGTTTCTCGTCCACGCGGCAGAGCATAGGCCGAGAGACCCGACAAGGCCTCCAGCACCGGTTTCGTTGACCCGGGGGCCGGCGCCCGGGCTCACCTGAGCACTGCCGCGCCCGGCCGGGCGGTCCCGACGGCCACGCGCCACCGTCGTGTGGGGTCTGGGGTCAAGGGGCGTTCGGTTGGAATCCGGCCGTCCCGGCAGAGCTCAGAGGGCGCGTCCGATCGACGGAGGTGCCCTCCTGTCATGGCTGGGTGACCAGGCCGCAGCGTCGAAGATCCGATCGGTGCGACGACAGGGCTCAGGAGCACCGGCCCCATTCGGTGCCGGTAGACGGTCTCGGTGGGCCGTGCCGGAGTGTGCCGCTGGGAGGGCGGACGTGCTTCCACGACGGCATGACGGCATGACGAAGACGGGCGGTGCGGGTCGTGCCCGACGGGGCGGCGACGGTCCACCGCGCCGCTGTGGATGGCATGGTGGCCGCGTGTTCCACGCTGGCTCCCGCAGCATGGTCCGCGTGCTTATGGCTCAACCTCGGGCGTGCCTCAAGCCGGTAACCCGCCTGTAGTGGAGAATGACGCCGTCGAGTTCCTGGCTTACGTCGCCGTGGCAGTCCAGTGGTCGATCGTGGTGCTCATCGCGCCCCTGGTGCTGCTGGTCCGCCTTGTGCGGCGCCACGTGTAACCGTCACGCGATGGCGATCGCCGGCCGCTATGCCGTGAAGGGCGGACCACTCGCGACGGGGACAACGAAGACTGCTGGCTCTCGCTAGGGTGCCTCGAATGGAACCGTCCACGGCCGATGCGAGCCTTCCTCTTGGCGGCCTGTGCTGCCTCCTCACCATGTTCGTCGGAGGCCCCCTCCTGATCCTGCTGAGCCGTGTGGGCCAGAAGAAGGATGCCCACCGCCGTCCTCGGGACGCCAAGCGAGCGGACGAACCAGTGGGCGACTGAGCGGGTGGCGATCACGACGGACGCTGGTGGACGAATACGCATACCGGCGACCGTCGTAGGGCTGCCTGGTGGCTCGTTTCTGCTGCTACGGCAGGGGTAATTGACTGTCCATGACAACCCCTGAGCAGCGGCAGCAGCAGGAGGAAGCGCTGGAGACCGGCGAGGTGTACCAGGACGCCGAGGGACGCCGAACCACGGACCCGGCGAGCGCGGCTGAGCACGCGGACAGCGAGGCCGATCGCAACGCCGAGCACCTGGAGCGTGGCGAGGTTGGCCCGGGAATTCCGGAGAAGTAGCCCGGGAGGCAGGTACCGCCGGCCTTGGTAGGGCGGAGGGGACCCGGTCACGTCCATTGTGACCGGGACCCCTGCGTATCAGGTGAGGCCGAACCTTGACGCACATCGAGAATTCGGCGGCGCGGCGGGTCGAGGCGGTGGTGCGACGCGAGTGGCGAGCGCCAGGCATCCTGAGGGACATGAGTCGCGCCCGTACCCGGTCCACGCCGACACAGCCGGTGGTGTTGCAGCTTCCCTTCCAGGGGACCTGGACCGTCGAGAACAGCCCGGCCCGGCGGGTACCCAGTCATGGCACCCATGCCTTCGGCGTCACCTATGCCATCGACTTCGTCGCGGTCCGGGACGGACGAACGGCGCCCGTGCGGGACTGGCGGACGGTGCTGGCGGTCGAACCGGTGGAACGGTTCTTCGCCTTCGGCCAGCCGGTCATCGCACCGGCCGGCGGCAGGGTGGTGTCGGTGCTGGACGGTGAGCCGGACCACGTGGCCCGCCGCTCGCAACTGTCCCTCATCCGGTACGCCCTGACCCAGGGGTCGCGGGCACGGCAGGGCGCCCGAGGGCTTGCGGGCAACCACGTCGTCCTCGACCTCGCTGACGGGGGCCCGTACCTGGTGGTCGCGCACCTGCGCGATGGCACGGTGGCGGTGCGGCCGGGCGAACTCGTGGCCGCAGGTCAGATGCTGGGGCGATGTGGCAACTCGGGGAACTCGACCCAGCCCCACGTGCACCTTCAGCTGATGGACCACGTCGACCCGCTGGTGGCCATGGGGATGCCGCTGGCCTTCCGTGACTACCGCGTCCGCCACCGCGACGGCACGGTGGAGCTGGTGGATGTCGGCCTGCCGGACAACGGCGACATCGTCGAGGCAGCGGCCAGTTCGGGCTGACGGATGCCGGCTCGAGGCAACTGGTGGGTTCCGCCAGGTCGGAAGAATGCGACCTCTATGACGAGGACCACGGGACGTGGGCAACAGCCCCTTCCCGGGCCGCATCGGTCAGCTTCGCGATCAGGTGGCTCTTGCCCTCGGTATACGCCTCACGGTCATCGGGGTAGCGGTCGGCCAGCTCACGCTTGAGTGCCTCATACGTCGCGACGGCTTCGGGATGTGCTCGCAGGTGGTTCCGAAACGCCAGGGTGTCGAGATAACGCGCCGAGCCGGTCGGCACGAGGTGCAGGTGATGCGTTCGGTGGTACGGGTGCGGCTTGCAGAACCAGTGCATGACCTCGCTGCGGTATGGCGCGTAGCGGTAGCGCAGGGAACTCAACAGCTCGATGCACACGCGGGAGGATTCCAGATCCGCGACGCCGACCATGATGTCGATGACTGGCTTGGCGGCGAGCCCCGGCACGGCGGTACTTCCGACATGGTGAATGCCGCCGGTGACCCACGCGCCGATGGTCCTGCTGATCAGTGCGGCTTCATCGAGGAACCGCCGGGGCCACGCCTCGTCGTAGGGCTCGAGGTAGACGGCCGCGTCAGCAGAGCGGGGAGGGCTGGGGTCAGGCTGCGGCATGGCTGCACGCTGTCAGATGAGCGAGCCCGCCGCGACCCCGGCGAGTCGACGGCCCGGATGGCCTCAGCTGTCTAGGAGCCGGATCGCCACGTCGCCGGCGCAGGCCCGCACCTGGTCCTTTGGTGCCACGGGACCATTACGGTGGTCATGACGAGGTTGTTCGCCCGCAGGAACACGTCCCGGTTCCGGACGTACGCCTCGCCCACTCCGAGCAGCGGCAGGAGGTCCGTCCCATCCGTCGCAGCGCCTGGCTGTCGTCGGTCAGCCGGCGCTGTGGCGTTCCGCGTGGCGACCTACCGTGCGAATCATGCGCCTGGTCAGGACCTGGTGGGCGCCGGAGCTGATGACGAGCCGGCGGTACACCCAGCCGTGGACTCCGGGGAACGCCGCGTCCGTGCGGGCGCTGAGCAGCGTGCCGTCGGGCCGGGGGAGCAGGGTGAAGGTCAACGTGTACCGCGAGAAGCGATGGTGGCCGGCGAGGCGTACGAGGCGTCCGGGCTCGGCCTCCGCCACCGCGAATCCGGGGACGGTCGTGCCCTGTTCGAGGGCGCTCCCGTAGGCTCGCCGCGGTTCGGTGGCCAGCAGGTGCGCGAGGGCTGCGGCGCCTCCGTTACGGCTGGTGAGGTGTGTGGTGAGGGAACGCCAGACAGCCTCGGCCGGCGCCGACACGAGCACCTGGTGCTCGTCGATGAAGGGCAGGTGCTCGTCCATCCTCTGAGGGTACGAAGAGGACAGCGAGCGCACAGGCCCGGCCAACCGGTTTCTCCCGGACCCAGTCGTGCTGGTGGCTGACGGAACTGGCCGGGGCGAGGGCCGACCGCGCCGCTCGCTCTATGCTGCCCGCATGCTGATCCCCGATGCCGAGCTGGCCATCGCCGCCGCCGAGGCGGGTACCGCCGTCGTACGCGCCCGGTACGGCATGACGCTGGCCCGCGTCGAGAAGTCCGCCCGCGACTTCGCCACCGCTGCGGACATCGAAGCGGAACGGGCCATCCTCGACCTGCTCCGCGCCGCCCGGCCGGACGACGCCGTCACCGGTGAGGAGACCGGCCGCGTGGGGGCCGCCGACGCCGAGCGCAGGTGGCTGGTGGATCCGCTGTGCGGCACGCTGAACTACGCCGCCCGGACGATGCTCGTCGCGGTGAACGTGGCCCTGCGTACGGGCCCGGACGTCACCGCCGCGGCCTCGGCCGACCCGTTCACCGACGAGGTGTTCTGGACGGACGGCGCCCGGGCGTACGTCCGCCGCGACGGCGTGGACGAGCCGCTCACCCCGTCGGCCGGTTCCCGCCTGGTCGACGTCAACCTCGACACCCCGGACCCGAGCGATCCGGACTTCCGGGCGGGTCGGCTGATCGCGGACCCCGGATTCCTCCGGCGGTTCGGTCCACGGGTGGTCTCCAGCACCCTCGCCGTCGCCTGGGTGGCGGCCGGCCGGCGTGCCGCGTACGTGACCGACGGCGACCTGCGGGACAGCGTCCACTTCGCCGCCGGCATCGCCCTGTGTCGGGCCGCCGGCTGCGTGGTGACCGGCGTCCGGGGGGAGCCGCTGCACACCGGCGCCGGTGGTCTCGTCGTGGCGGCCGACCAGGAGACGCACGCCGCCCTGCTGGCTCTCATCGGAGCGGCGCTTCCGCGCTGATCCTCAGCCGGCGCGATGACCGGCGTGACTCGGGAGCAATTCTACGGCCGGCCGAGGGGCACACCGAGCGCCCGGGCGGCCAGACCGAGCCGTCGCTGCCGTACGTCGGTCAGGGGCGGGAGCAGCAGCGTCGGCATCCCGACGGCGAGCGCCCCGCCGTCCGGTCCGGCCCGGTCGCCGACCATCAACGTCTGGTCGGGCTCCGTGCCGACCTTGTCGAGGGCCAGGCGGAACATGCGCGGATCGGGTTTCTGCACGCCGTGCTCGAACGACAACACGAACGCGTCGACGACGTCGGCCAGTCCGGCGGCGGCGAAGGCCGGGCGCAGGTCGAAGTGGATGTCGCTGAGCACGGCGATCCGCACACCGTGCCGGGAGACGGCCCGCAGCACCGGTGCCGCGTCGACGGCGAACGGGTTGTACGCCGGGTCGGATTCCACCGTGTAGAGAGCGTCGGCGAGTTCCGCGTCGAGGCTCGCATCGGCGAAGACACCGCGGTACGCGTCCCGGTGGGCCGCGACGTCGCTGTCCACTCCCGGCGCGTCCAGCCGGTCGGGCTCGCCGGCCGCCTCGGCGATGGCCGCCCAGATCCGTGCCGTGGCCTCGGCCCGGTCGTCTCGTCCGAGGCGCTGCAGGGCGGCGCGCACCCATTGCTCCGGCGCCAGCGTGGTCACCAGGGTCCCGCGCCAGTCGAACACCACGCCCCGTGGATCATCCATGCGCGACACTTACCAGACCCGGCGGCTGCCGGCTACCCCGTCCTGGTCGCCGAGCGGCTGGCCCGCACCGGGTGAGGCGGTGGCGCAGGGTTCCGGTCCGCCGGACCGGGTGCCGCGGGCATCGACGGCACCTCGGGCTACAGCCGGGCGTCCTCCCAGGGCACCCGGGTGGTGTGCCGGCGCAGGACGACGCGCGCGAGGTGCTCGAGCTGCGACTGATCATCCGCTGATATCGTCGGCGCCCGAGCGGCGGCCGGCCGCCGGACATTCGAGTAGGCGGTTGCCGGTGATGCGAGTACGCGCTGTCCTTCCGCAGGCGCTGCTGGTCCTCGTCCTCGTGGCGCTGGTCGCGTCCGGTATTCGGCCGTACGACCGGCTCACCTGGCTGCTCGAGACGGTGTGGGTGATCGTCGGGATTCCCCTGCTGCTGGTCACCTGGCGCCGCTTTCCGCTGAGCACCCTGCTCTGCTGCCTGCTCGCGGTGCACGCGCTGATCCTCATCGGCGGCGGCCACTACACCTACGCGCGCACCCCGCTGGGCGACTGGGTGCGGGACCTGTTCGACCTGTCCCGCAACCCGTACGACCGGCTCGGTCATTTCGCGCAGGGCTTCGTGCCGGCCATCCTGGTCCGGGAGATCCTGGTCCGCCGGTCGCCGTTGCGCGGCAGCCGCTGGCTGGCCCCGCTCGTGGTCTGCGCCTGCCTGGCCTTCAGCGCCTTCTTCGAGATGATCGAGTGGTGGGCGGCGGTGGCCGGAGGTTCCGCCGCCGACGACTTCCTCGCCACCCAGGGCGACGTGTGGGACACCCAATGGGACATGTTCCTGGCCCTGGTCGGTGCGATCACGTCGCTGGCCCTGCTCAGCCGGCTGCACGACCGCCAGCTGCCGGCGCCGGCGCGCGCCGAGACCGTCGCCGCCGCCGCGTAGGCCGTCCACAGCGGTCCCACCGGGACCGACGGCACGCGTCTGACCGGCTCGAGTGGAAAAGGTGGTGGCGATGGAAGAGCAACGGCCCGGGCCGCTCAGCGGCATCCTCGTCGCGGACTTCTCGCGGATCCTCGCCGGGCCGTACGCGACCATGCTCCTCGCCGACCTCGGTGCCGAGGTGATCAAAGTGGAGGGACCGGGCGGGGACGACACCCGGGCCTGGCTGCCGCCGGTGCGGGAGGACACCTCCACCTACTACCTCGGGGTCAACCGCAACAAGCGGTCAATCGTCCTCGACCTCGCCGACGCCGATGATCGGGACGTCGCCCGGCGGCTCGTCCGGCGTGCCGACGTCATGATCCAGAACTTCCGCCCGGGTGCCCTGCGCCGCTTCGGCCTCGACTACGCCAGCGTCGCCGCGCTCAACGAACGCATCGTCTACGCCTCGATCAGCGGCTTCGGCGCCGGCGCCGGGGCGGCCCTCCCCGGGTACGACCTGATGGCCCAGGCGGCGTCCGGGCTGATGAGCCTCACCGGCGAGCCGGACGGCCCGCCGTACAAGGCCGGCGTGGCCGTTTTCGACGTGATGGCCGGCCTGCACGCGGCGGTCGGCATCCTCGCCGCCCTGCACCACCGCACCGCCTCCGGGGTCGGCCAGCACGTCGAGGTGAACCTGCTCTCCTCGGCGCTGTCCGGTCTGGTCAACCACACCAGCGCCCACGTCGCGGGCGGCACCACACCCTTCCGGACGGGCAACGCCCACCCGAGCATCTTCCCGTACGAGCCGCTGCCCGCCGCCGACGGCGAACTCGTCGTCATCGCCGGCAACGACGGCCAGTTCCGCACCCTCTGCCAGGTGCTCGGCGTGCCCGAGCTGGCCGAGGACCCCCGGTTCCGGCGCAACCAGGACCGCACCGTCAACCGCGACGCGCTGCGTCCCCTCCTCGTCGCCCGGCTGCGCCGGCGGACCCGGGACGACTGGTTCCGGGACCTGCGCGCGGCGGGGGTGCCGTGCGCGCCGATCAACACCGTCGCCGACGGCGTCGCGCTGGCCCGGGAACTCGGGCTCGAGCCGGTCGTCACGGCCGGCGACGTGCCCGGCGTGCGGCACCCCATCGGCTTCTCCGCCACCCCGCCGCGGTACGACCTGCCGCCGCCCGGGCTCGACGAGCACGGCGACGAGATCCGCGCCTGGCTGGCCGACTGACGGCGCCGACCGGGACCGCCGGGCTGTGCGGGCCCGTCAGACCGGAGTCGTGGTCGCCGGCGGGACGCTAGCCGCGGCCTGCTGTGCGGCGGCCCGTCCCTGTGGGGTGCGCTCGGCCTCTTCGACGGGGAAGTGGCAGGCCACCAATTGGCCGGTGGCCAGCTCGCGGAGCGGCGGCACGTCGCGCTCGCAGCGCTCCCGGGCCTTCCAGCACCGGGTGCGGAACCGGCACCCGGACGGCGGGTCGATCGGGCTCGGCACGTCCCCGGTGAGCAGGATCCGTTCGCGCTGCGCGCGGTCGCGCCGGTCCGGGTCCGGCACCGGCACGGCCGAGAGCAGGGCGAGGGTGTACGGGTGCATCGGCGTCGCGTACAGCGCGTCCCGCGGTGCCACCTCGACGATCTTGCCGAGGTACATGACCGCCACCCGGTCGGAGATGTGCTTGACCACCGACAGGTCGTGCGCGATGAACACGTACGTCAGGTTCAGTTCCCGCTGCAGGTCGTCGAGAAGGTTGACCACCTGCGCCTGGATGGAGACGTCGAGCGCGGAGACCGGCTCGTCGGCGACGATCAGCTTCGGCCGCAGGGCGAGGGCGCGGGCGATGCCGATGCGCTGGCGTTGTCCGCCGGAGAACTCGTGCGGGTAGCGGTTGTAGTGCTCCGGGTTGAGCCCGACCAGTTCGAGCAGGTCCTGCACGGCGCGCTTGACCCCCTTCGGGGTCGGGATGTCCTGCACCCGGAAGGGGGCGCCGACGATGGTGCCGACCGTGTGCCGGGGATTCAACGACGAGTACGGGTCCTGGAAGATCATCTGCACCTCGCGGCGCAGGGGACGCATCTCCCTCGTGGAGAGGTGGGTGATGTCCCGGCCCTCGAAGAGGATTTCTCCGCTGGTCGGCTCCAGGAGCCGGGAGATCAGCCGCCCGGTGGTCGACTTGCCACAGCCGGACTCGCCGACCAGGCCGAGGGTCTCGCCGGACCGCACGCTGAAGTCGATGCCGTCCACCGCCCGGACGGCGCCCACGGTGCGTCGGATGAACGCTCCGCGGGTGATCGGGAAGTGCTTCTCCAACCCGGTCACCCGCAGCAGCTCGTCCGTGGCCGGGCGGGTGGGGGTGCGCTCGGTCGAGGTGGTCGTCGACACAGTTGCTCCTTCGTACGGCGTGCCCGGTCTACAGCGCCGGGGCGATGTCCTCGGCGAAGATCCGTCGGCGCTCGGCCGGCGGGAGGTGGCAGGCCACCCCGTGGTCGCTGCCCTCGGCGAGGCTGGGCACCTCGGTGCGGCACGGAATCCCGTCGCGTCCCTGGTAGGGGCAGCGCGGGTGGAACGCGCAGCCGGAGGGGAGGTTGATCAGGCTGGGCGGGGTGCCCTTGATCGGGATGAGCCGTTCCCGGTTCTCCCGATCCACCCGCGGCATCGAGCCGAGCAGCCCCCAGGTGTACGGGTGCTCCGGCCGGCGGAAGAGCGTCTGCGCCGAACCCTCCTCGACGCACCGGCCGCCGTACATCACCAGGATGTCGTCGGCCAGCTCGGCGACCACCCCTAGGTCGTGGGTGATCATCAGCACCGCCGAGCCGAACTCCTCCTGGAGGTCCCGGATCAGGTCGAGGATCTGGGCCTGCACGGTGACGTCCAGCGCGGTGGTCGGCTCGTCGGCGATGAGCAGATCCGGGTTGTTCACCAGCGCCATCGCGATCATCGCCCGCTGCCGCATGCCGCCGGAGAACTGGTGCGGGTAGTCGTCGACCCGCTTCGCCGGCTGCGGGATGCCGACCCGGCCCAGCAGGTCGAGGGCCCGCTTGCGGGCCACCGCCTTGGAGACCCGGTGGTGCACCCGGTACGCCTCGACGATCTGCGCCCCGACGGTGAAGTACGGGTGCATGGCGGTCAGCGGATCCTGGAAGATCATCGCCATCCGCTGGCCGCGCAGTTGCCGTACCCGCTCCGGCGAGGCGGAGATGAGCTCCTCACCGTCGAGCCAGACCTCGCCGCTGATCCGCGCATGCCCGCGCCGGTGCAGACCGAGGATGCCGAGGCTGGTGACGCTCTTGCCGGAGCCGGACTCGCCGACGATGCCGAGGGTCTGACCCCGCTCCAGCGTGAACGAGATGCCGTCGACCGCCTTGACCAGACCGTCGTCGGTGGGGAAGTGGATCCGGAGGTCCCGTACGTCGAGGAAGGCCGTCGGGTCCGGACCACGGCGGGGACCGGGTACCGGATCCGTCGTGGTGAGGGAGTTCGTCGAGGACATGTCCGCCCCTTTCATCCCAGCCGGACCCTCGGGTCGATCACGGCGTACAGCAGGTCGACGATGAAGTTCGCCAGCACGATGAAGAGCGCGCCGAACAACGTGACGCCGAGGACCACCGGCAGGTCCTTGGTGTTCACCGCGTCGATGGAGAGCCGCCCGATGCCGGGCAGGCCGAACACGGACTCGGTGAGGATCGCGCCGCCGAGCAGCGAACCGATGTCCAGGCCGAAGATGGTGACGATCGGGGTGAGCACCGACCGCATCACATGCTTGCCGATGACGGTCCGCTCGCGCAGCCCCTTGGCCCGCGCGGTGCGGATGTAGTCCTCGCCGACGGTTTCCAGCATCTGCGCGCGGGTCAGCCGGGCGTACGTGGCGGCGTAGAGCAGCGCCAGGGTGACCCAGCCGAGGAACAGCTTGCCGGCCCACCCCGCCGGGTCGTCGGCGAAGTTGACGTACTCCCCGCCGGGGAACCAGTGCAGCGTGTGCACGAAGACCAGTTGGGCGAGCAGACCGGTGAAGTAGATCGGCAGCGAGACGCCGGCCAGCGCCAGCACCATCACCGTCCGGTCCATGGCGCCGCCGCGACGCAGCGCCGAGATCACCCCGGCGAGCACGCCACCTATCAGCCAGATGATGGCCGCCCCGATGGCGAGGGAGATCGTCACCGGCAGCCGGTCCAGCAGCAGCGGCCACACCGGACGGTCGTTGCGGAAGGAGTAGCCGAAGCAGGGCGCGTCGCAGTGGGTCTTGTTCGGGCCGTCGTCGAAGTCCCGGCCCGCCACCAGGCCCTTGACGAACCGCGCGTACTGCACGGTCACCGGCTGGTCGAGGCCGAGCTTGCGGGCGGTCGCCGCCACGTCCGCCGGGGTCGCCTGCTTGCCGACGTACAGCTCGGCCGGGTTGGTCCCGGCCAGCTTGGGCACCATGAAGAAGACGCCGAAGGTGACCATCGAGATGATGATCATCAGTACGACGGACGTCAGCACGCGGCGGAGGATGTAGTTGGTCACGTCCTTCGGCCGGCCG
>JBARAE010000445.1:0-6395 GCA_049791715.1 Micromonospora sp. | reverse complement strand
GTCCCGGTCGACCGGGACGGCCCGTCGCCGTCAGTAGCCGCTGTTGTCGAAGCTGGACGAAGGCTGCTTCGACAGCCAGACGAAGAAGACCACCAGGGCGATGGTCGCCAGCACCGCGATCACCGTGCAGATCCAACCGACGATGATGCCGGCCATCGCGAAGCCCTCGCCGCTCTCGCCGCGCTCCCGGATCTGCTTGCGCGACACGTGGCCGAGGATCGCGCCGACGACGCCGATGTAACCGCCGAGGCCGTAGCCGCAGAGACCGAGCGCACCGACGATCGAGACGATCATCGCGGCGATCGCCAGGCCGTTCTGGGGCGGGCTGGGCTGGTAGCCGGGCATCGGGTACGCCGGTGGCGGGTAACCGCCCGCGGCGTACGGGTGGGCCTGGAGTGGCGCCCCGTCCACCTGGTAGCCGGCGTACGGGTCAGCGGGACTGGCCTGGGAGGGGATCGGGTTGCCGCTGATCGGGAGGGTCGGGTCGACCGGCGGGGTGGACTGCTGGCCGGCCGCCGAAGGGTCGTGCCAACCACCGGATGGTGGGGGATAGCTCATCAGGTCATCTCCGTTACGTGCGGGGTGCGCGCCGTCAGGGTAGTCAGGCGCAGGCAAATCGGAGGACCGGCTTTCCGAGTGCCGCATTGCTCGGGCGGCCCCAGCGGGGCAGGATCTCGGCATGGCACTTGACGCGCGCGGCGGCCGAGCGAGACGGGACGTGAGCCGTCCGGGGCTGGTCCGGCGCAGCCGCGGCACCCTACCGACCCAGTCCGATCAGGATCAGCCGGCGGTGCTGCCGGAGCCGGTCACCATGCGCCTGGATGGAAAGGTCGCGCTGGTCACCGGCGCGGGCAGCCCCGACGGCATCGGGTACGCGACCGCCCGCCGGCTGACGGACCTGGGCGCCCGGGTCGCCATCGTCTCCACCACCCGGCGGATCCACGAGCGGGCCGGCGAGCTGGGGGTCACCGGCTTCGTCGCCGACCTGACCGACGAGTCCGAGGTGGGTGCCCTCGCCGACGCGGTCGCCGAGCAGTTGGGCGACGTGGAGGTGCTGGTCAACAACGCGGGCCTGGCCAGCCGGGCGAGCCCCGAGGTGCTGCGTCCGGTGGCCCAGCTCAGCTACGACGAGTGGCGTGGCGAGATCGACCGGAACCTGACCACCGCGTTCCTGTGCAGCCGGGCCTTCATCAGCGGGATGGCGGAGCGCGGCTGGGGCCGGATCGTCAACCTCGCCGCGACCGCCGGGCCGGTCAACGCCCTGCCCACCGAGGCCGCGTACGCGGCGGCGAAGGCCGGCGTCGTCGGGCTGACCCGGGCGCTGGCGATGGAGATGATCGCCGACGGGGTGACCGTCAACGCGGTCGCGCCGGGCACCATCTACACCGCGGCGTCCACGATGGCGGAGATCAAGCAGGGGCTGGGCACACCGGTCGGCCGCCCCGGCACGCCGGACGAGGTGGCCGCGGCGATCGCCTTCCTCTGCTCGCCGGCCGCGTCGTACATCACGGGCCAGATGCTGGTGGTCGACGGTGGCAACAGCGTCCGGGAGGCGGAGTTCCGCTGACGGGGTGCCTGCGCGGGCCCGAGCGGGATCAGCGGTAGGAACCGCTGTCGCTGTTGTTGGCCCAGATGGCGATGCCGAGCCAGCCGCAGCAGGCGATCAGCCCGATCGCGGTGAAGATGTAGCTGAGCACGAGGCCCCAGGTGGCGAACTGATCGCCCTCCTCGCCGGTCTGCCGGATCTGCCGCTTGGCCAGGTGGCCGCAGACGATGCCGGCCGGGGCGAACACGAAGGCGAGCACCAGCGACAGGATCGCGAGCACGTTGGGCCCGCGGCGGGGCTGCGGTCCCTGGCCGTACGGCCCGTACGGCGCCTGCGGCGGGTACGGCGGCTGCTGGCCCCACTGCGGCTGCTGCTGCCCGTACGGCTGGCCGTAGGGCGGCGGCTCGGGCGGCTGGCCGTAGGTCGGCGGCTCGTACGGCGACGGCGGCTGTTCCGGCTCGCCCGGTGGTGGATTGGTCACGCCGTCCGCCCCTCCCGCCGCTGGCCAAGAGCCCTCTCTCTTGCGGACGCTACCCGCAGCGGTGAACCTTTTCACAGCGGTTGTATGGACTGGTCACCTTGGCCTCGCCGCTCGCGGGGCCGATACTGACCGAGCGTTCAGTTACCCATGAGTAATGCGCCGATTCCCCGGAGGCTGAGATGGCCCGACTCGCCCAGACGCCTGGCCTGACCGACGTGCAGCGGTCGATCCTGGAAACCGTCCGGGAGTTCGCGGACAAGGAGATCATTCCGCACGCCCAGCGGCTGGAGCACGCCGACGAGTACCCGACCGACATCCTCGACGGGATGCGCGAGATGGGCCTCTTCGGGCTCACCATCGACGAGGAGTACGGCGGGCTCGGCGAGTCCCTGCTGACGTACGCCCTGGTGGTCGAGCAGCTCTCCCGGGGCTGGATGTCGATCTCCGGCATCGTCAACACCCACTTCATCGTGGCGTACCTGATCTCCCAGCACGGCTCGGCCGAACAGAAGGCCCGGCTACTGCCGAGGATGGCCACCGGCGAGGTGCGCGGCGCGTTCTCCATGTCCGAGCCGGAGACCGGTTCCGACGTGTCGGCGATCAAGTCGAAGGCGGTCCGGGACGGCGACAACTACGTCCTCAACGGCCAGAAGATGTGGCTGACCAACGGGGCGTACTCCTCGGTGGTGGCCACCCTGGTCAAGACCGACACCGGCGCCGACTCCGTCTACGGCAACATGAGCACCTTCCTGCTGGAGAAGGAGCCGGGCTTCGGCGAGACGGCGCCCGGCCTCACCATCCCCGGCAAGATCGACAAGATGGGTTACAAGGGCGTCGAGACCACCGAGATGGTGCTCGACGGCGTGACCGTCCCCGAGTCCGCGATCCTCGGCGGCGCCGACAAGGTCGGCCGCGGCTTCTACCAGATGATGGACGGCATCGAGGTGGGCCGGGTCAACGTCGCCGCCCGGGCCTGCGGCATCTCGATCCGGGCCTTCGAACTCGCCGTCGCGTACGCCCAGCAGCGGCGCACCTTCGGCCAGCCGCTCGCCAAGCACCAGGCCATCGCGTTCAAGCTCGCCGAGATGGGCACCAAGATCGAAGCGGCGCACGCGCTCATGGTCAACGCGGCCCGGCTCAAGGACGCGGGCCAGCGCAACGACGTCGAGGCCGGCATGGCCAAGCTGCTCGCCTCCGAGTACTGCGCCGAGGTCGTCCAGGAGGCGTTCCGCATCCACGGCGGCTACGGCTACTCGAAGGAGTACGAGATCGAGCGGCTGATGCGGGAGGCCCCGTTCCTGCTCATCGGCGAGGGCACCTCGGAGATCCAGAAAACGATCATCTCCCGGGGCCTGCTCAAGGAGTACAAGCTCTGACGGGTCCGCCGGTCACCCCCGGGCAGACCCGGTGCGGTGACCGGCCACACGGACGGCCGTCGGTCGGCTCAGCCGAGCCTACTGAGCCGGCCCGCGGCCCGTTCGATGATGAGGCAGCGGTCCTCGACGTAGTCGATCCCCGCCTCCTCCGCGATCTGCCGCGCCTCGGCCGAGACGATCCCGAGCTGCAACCACACCGCCGGAGCGCCGATCGCCACCGCCTGCCGGACCACGTCGACCGCGTCGCGGGCGGGACGGAACACGTCCACCAGGTCGACCGGGTGCGGGATGTCGGCCAGCGACGGGTACGCCTTCTCGCCGAAGAGTTCGTCCACGGTCGGGTTCACCGGGATGATCCGCCAGCCGTGGCGCTGCATCTCCAGCGGCACGCGGTGGGCCGCCTTACCCGGGTCACGGGACGCACCAACGACGGCGATCACGGCGGAGTCGGCGAGGATCTGCTGGGCTGAGCGCATCAGCCGAGCCTAACCGCGCCACGCAGTCCGCGCTGCCGTCAGAGCAGCGTCAGCTGTTCTGCCGGGGCCGGCTGTGGCGGTGGCTCCGGCAGCCGCCGGTTGTCCCCGCGCTCGCCACCGAGGAGCCCGTGGCGGCGGGCCGCCATCCGCACCCGTGCGGTCAACTCCCGCTGGTACGCCTGCGGCGCGTACGCCCCGGCCTGGTAGAGCTGCCGGTAGCGGGGGACGAGCTGGGGAAAGTCCCGGGCCAGCCACTGCGCGTACCACTCGCGGGCACCGGGGCGCAGATGCAGCGCCAGCGGGGTGACGCTGGTGGCCCCGGAAGCCGCGATTGCCGCCACTGTGGCGTCGATCGACTCATCGTCGTCGCTCAGCCCCGGCAGGATCGGCGCCATCAGGACGCCCACCTCGAATCCGGCGTCGGTCAGCTGACGCACGGCGTCCAACCGCCGACGGGGGCTGGGCGTCCCGGGCTCCACCGCGCGCCACAGCTCTTCGCTGACGAAGGCCACCGAATAGGAGAGACCCACCCGGGTCACCTCGGCGGCCTGGCGCAGCAGCGGCAGGTCACGCAGGACCAGCGTCCCCTTGGTCAGGATCGAGAACGGGTTGGCGAAGTCCCGCAGGGCCTCGATGATCCGTGGCATGAGCTGGTAGCGCCCTTCGGCCCGCTGGTAGCAGTCCACGTTGGTGCCCATGGCGATGTGCGCGCCGCGCCAGCGCGGGGCGGCCAGCTCTCGGCGGACCAGCTCACCCGCGTTGACCTTGACGATCACCTTCCGGTCGAAGTCCGCCCCTGCGTCGAGGTCGAGATACGTGTGGGTGTTCCGAGCGAAGCAGTTGTGGCTGACCACCCCGTTGGCGATGAAGTCGCCGGTGCCGGTGGTGATGTCCCAGAGGGGAAGCTCCAGCCCGAGCTGGTCGATGCTCCGCACCCGCAGTGCGGCCTGGCACGTGAGAGCCGCGCCCTCGATGGACCGCTTGCGGGTGATGGCCGGATCGGTCAGGTGGAAGAAGCGGAGCCGGGCGGGGAGACCGCCGGTCAACCGGATCTGCCGTACCCGGTTGGGATGCCCGGGGTCCTCCAGCACCCAGCTGAATCCGAGGTGGGTCAGCGCCGAGGAGGTCTGGTCGAGGATGTCGTCGTCGCTGTTGCTGATCCGGAAGACGCCGCGGCTGCAACTGCCCTCGGCGTCGAAGATGCCGGCGAGGAAGCCCAGTCGCCAGTCCTCGGTGGGCTGCTCCGGCCATTGGATCAACTCGGTGATGGCCGCGATGTCGCCCTGCTTCGAGGTGCGGATGGCGGTGACCGCGCGTCTGGTGGCGCTGACCGGCGCGAAGGAGAAGCGCTGCGTCGTGATGCCCGCGTCGGCCAGGAATCGCTCGGTGCGGGTCAGCGCCTCGTCGTCGGCCGGCGCCAGCCGGAACCGGTGCACCCTACCCTGGGGATACGAATAGGTGCCGAGGTGCGCGTCGCCCCGGACCATCCCGCAGAGATAGCCCCGTCGGTAGTCGGCCGAGTCCTTCGGTTCGGTGGCGAACCGACCGGTGCCGATCAGACGGTTGTTGCTGGTCAGGTATGGACGTCGCCCGGCACCGTTCATCACGCCGGAGACGTACTTCCAGCCCCGCTCGGTGAGGAACCGGTGATCGCCGCTGGCGATCAGGGTGGTGCCGTCCTCAAGGGTGACCCGGTAGGCCGGCTTCACCGTGGACCACTTGTCCAGGACGGTGGTGACGACGTATCGGCGGTAGGCGCCCCGGCGCTCCGTGCCGTAGATCCGGTCGCCCGGCTCGAGTTCGCTGATCGGCTTGGTCCGGCCGTCCGCCATCAGGATTGGTGTGTCGCCCGACATGCAATAGCGGCACGCATGCGAGCAGCCCCGGTACGGGTTGATCGTCCACTCGAACGGGACGCGGGACGCGCCGGGCACCCGGTTGATGATCGACTTGGCCTGCACCTCGTAGAACGTCATCCCGGCGAAGCCGGGGGTGTCGAAGGTGCGGGCGACAGCGCCGGGGAGCGCCAGCGGCAGGGGTGGAGCCGCTGGCGCTGCCCCGTCGGGAACCCCCTCATCCGGGGGAGCGGAGAGGTTGTCCCAGCGCATGGGCCTCATTCGAACACGCGTACGAAGGAAGCGCAAGTGACTCGCCGGACACCGTCGCCCGAAAGAGTGCCGGACCGGGGAGGATGGGAGGCGTGGAGACGTCGACCTTCGTCTACGACGGCGACTGCGCCTTCTGCAGCCGCTGCGCCGAGTTCATCCAGCGCCGCATTCCGACCGGCGCGCGCGTGGCGCCCTGGCAGTTCGCCGACCTGGACGCGCTCGGCCTGACCGAGGCCGAGTGCGAGGAGGCGGTGCAGTGGGTCGGCGCCGACGGCTCCCGGGCGTCGGGTCCGGACGCGATCGCCAAGCTGCTCGGCGACAGCGCACCGCTCTGGCGGGTCGCCGGGACCGGCCTCCGGTTCCCGCCGGTCCGGGCGGCGGCCTGGCCGGCGTACCGATGGGTGGCCC
>JBARAE010000444.1:0-8208 GCA_049791715.1 Micromonospora sp. | reverse complement strand
GGACGCCGGAGACGGGCGCCACCCCGACCGCGGAGGACTTCGCGCGCCGCCGGCAGGGCCGGCCGGTGGACCCGGTGGCCACCATGGGCGTGCGGGCGGTGGTCAACAAAGTGGGCCTGGTCCGGCTCGCGCCCGGGCGGCACGAGCAGGAGCTCAAGCGCGACATCGAGATGGTCCGCCGCAACTTCGGCGGGCTGCGGCAGGTGACGGTGGTCAACCCCAAGGGTGGCGCCGGCAAGACGGTGGCGATCCTGCTGCTCGCCATGACCTTCGGACAGAAGCGCGGCGGGTACGTGCTGGCCTGGGACAACAACGAGACCCAGGGCACCCTGGGGATGCGGGCGCAGCAGGACTTCCACTCCCGTACGGTCCGGGACATGCTGCGCGACCTGGGCCAGTTCCAGGGCGCGCACGGCCGGGTCGGCGACCTGTCGCAGTACGTCCGCTCGCAGGGCGAGGGGATGTTCGACGTGCTCGCCTCGGACGAGTCGGCGACCGGCGGGGAGATGCTCACCGCGGCCGCGTTCGCCGAGATCCGCGACGTGGTCAGCCGCTTCTACAAGCTGATCTTCGTGGACACCGGCAACAACGTCCGGGCACAGAACTGGCAGGCCTCGATGGACGCCACCGACCAACTGGTGGTCACGATGTCGGCCCGGAACGACTCGGCGGAGACGGCCGCCCGGATGCTCGACCACCTGGAGCAGAGCGGCCGGCAGCGGCTGGTCCGGCAGGCGGTGACGGTGGTGTCGATGCCGCCGTCGCGCAAGGAGATCGACCTACCGGCGATCCAGGAGCACTTCGCCGCGCGGACCCGGGCGGTGCTGCTCGCGCCGTACGAGCGGCTGATCGACACCGGGGAGCCGATCCGGTACGGGCAGCTCTCCTCGGCCACCCGGGACGCCTGGCTGAAGATCGCCGCCGCGGTCGCCGAAGGCCTTTGAACAGGCACGACGGCCGGCCCGAACGGATTCCGGACCGGCCGTCGGCGCGAGGTCAGTTGCCGGCCAGCGCGTCCCCGGCGGCCGGGTCGCAGTCGCGGAGGAACTGGGCGCAGCGGGCCGCCTCGTCCGCCTCGCCGATCTCGTCGGCGGCGCGGGAGAGCACGTACAGGCAGCGCAGGAAGCCCCGGTTGGGCTTGTGCGACCAGGGCACCGGCCCGTGCCCCTTCCAACCGCTGCGGCGCAACTGGTCCAGGCCCCGGTGGTAGCCGGTGCGCGCGTAGGCGTACGCCGGGATCACCTGGCCTGCGGCGAACGCCCGGGTGGCAAGGGCCGCCCAGGCCGCGCTGTGGGTCGGGAAGCGGGCCGCGACCTCGGCGTACGCCTCGTCGGTGTCCTGCTGGGCGGCGGCCGCCAGGGCGGCGTCGGCCTCCTCGTTGGCGGGCAGGAGGGTGGCCGGAGGCTCAGGCAACAGGTTCTGCATCGCCCCATTCAACCCGCTTCGCCCCGAGGCGCGCGAGGGGGTCCGGGAACCCGGTCGGCTGAACGGCTGAGGGTTTCGTCACGCCTGCGGCCCATGCCGCCGGGAGATGTTTTCCATTACAACTATTGGTCCGGAGCCTCCCCAGGAACCGGTACGCAGGAGCCCGGTGACCTCGGTCGCCGGGCTCCTGCCCGTCGGAGCACCCCGAGGCCGGGTTTGGCCGGTTGCCCGTTCCGGGCAGGATGACCTGGTGCCAAGCCCACCGCCCGCGGACGTCATCGCGCCGCACGACACCAGCCACGACGAGATCGAGACCCGCGCGGACTTCGCGCAACGGCTGGCCACCGGCAGCCTCGCCGGCCTGACCGTGCAGGGCCTCCGCCTCGACCTCGATCCCGTGCCCGACCTGACCGGCGTCGAGGTCGCCGGCACCCTCTTCGTCGGCTGCCGGTTCGCCGACCGGAACGTCGGCGCCGACCTGGTTCGCCGCGGAGCGAACGTGGTGCCGCCCTTCTCGGGGCTGCCCTACCCGACCCAGCCGTCCCACCTCTACACCCCGGACGACCTGGCCGACGGCTTCGCCGACGGCGGGTTCGCCGGCATGTACGACACCCGGGTGTACGAGCACTTCCGCGCGCACGGCGGGGCCCTGCCCGACGTACGCGAGGCGCTCGGCCAGCGGCTGCACGACCACGGGGTGGACAACGCGCTGGTCGACGCCACCCGGGCCTGGCTGGCGGCGCACGGGCCGCAGTCCGTGGTCGGGGTGATGGGCGGCCACGCCGTACCGCGCGGCAGTGGCGCGTACCGGATGGCGGCGGTGCTGGGCTGGGAGCTGGCCCGCGCCGGCCGGCTGGTGGTGACCGGTGGCGGGCCGGGCGTGATGGAGGCGGCGAACCTCGGCGCCTTCCTGTCGGCCTGGCCCGAGGAGGAGTTGGCCGTCGCGGTGGACCTGCTCGCCACCGCGCCGGACTTCACCGACCACGACCGCTACACCGCCGCCGCGCTGGCCGTTCGGAAGCGGTACGCGGTCGGGCCGACGCTGCCCGCGCAGCGCCCCTCCGCCAGCGCCGTCGAGTGGGCGCGCTCGGGCGGGCTGGCGATCCCCACCTGGTTGTACGGGCACGAGCCGGCCAACCTCTTCGCCGGCCGGATCGCCAAGTACTTCTCGAACGCCATCCGCGAGGACACCATCCTGCGGCTGGCTCGGGGCGGGATCGTCTTCGCGCCCGGCCGGGCCGGGACCGTGCAGGAGGTGTTCCAGGCGGCGACCAAGACCTACTACGGCACCGACGGCGCGAGCGGCGCGTACGTCTTCCTGGACCATGCGTACTGGACGGAGGAGCTGCCGATCGGGTCGCTGCTGCGACCGCTGCTGGCCGCCTCGCCCTTCGGCGACCTGTCGTCCACCGTGCACCTCACCGACGACGTGCGGGAGGCGGTCCGGGTGCTCACCACCACCTGACCGGAAAGGCCGGCTCCCGTCGCGGGAGCCGGCCTTTCCGAGGGCGGAGCCTTACTTCATGGTGGTGCCGGTGGAGCGCAGGTGCTCGCAGGCCTCGACCACCCGGGCGGCCATGCCGGCCTCGGCGGCCTTGCCCCAGACGCGCGGGTCGTACATCTTCTTGTTGCCGACCTCGCCGTCCACCTTCAGCACACCGTCGTAGTTGCGGAACATGTGGTCCGCGACCGGCCGGGTGAAGGTGTACTGGGTGTCGGTGTCGATGTTCATCTTCACCACGCCGTAGTCCAGCGCCTCCCGGATCTCCGACAGCAGGGAGCCGGAGCCGCCGTGGAAGACCAGGCTGAGCGGCTTCTCCTTGCCGTACTTGGCGCCGACGGCCTCCTGGATGTTCTTCAGGACCTCGGGGCGGAGCTTGACGTTGCCCGGCTTGTAGACGCCGTGCACGTTGCCGAAGGTCAGCGCCGCCATGTAGCGGCCCTTCTCGCCCAGGCCGAGCGCGTCGACCATGGCCAGGCCGTCCTCGACGGTGGTGTAGAGCTTCTCGTTGATGGCGTTCTCGACGCCGTCCTCCTCGCCACCGACGACGCCGACCTCGATCTCCAGGACGATCTTGCCCTCGGCGGCCCGGTCCAGCAGCTCGGAGGCGATCTCCAGGTTCTCGGCGACGGGCACCGCGGAGCCGTCCCACATGTGCGACTGGAACAGCGGCTCCTCGCCGCGGGCCACCCGCTCCTTGGACATCTGCATCAGGGGCCGGACGAACTTGTCCAGCTTCTCCATCGGGCAGTGGTCCGTGTGCAGCGCGATGTTGACGGGGTAGTTCTTGGCCACCTCGCGGGCGTACGCGGCGAACGCGGCGGCGCCGGTGACCATGTTCTTGACGGACGGGCCGGAGAGGTACTCCGCGCCGCCGGTGGAGACCTGGACGATGCCGTCGCTCTCCGCGTCGGCGAAGCCCTTGAGCGCCGCGTTCAGCGTCTGCGAGGAGGTCACGTTGATCGCGGGGTACGCGAACCGGCCGGCCTTGGCCCGGTCCAGCATCTCCGCGTAAGCCTCGGGGGAAGCGATGGGCATGTCGAACGCTCCTTACTTACCGCTCTCGGCCGTGCAGGCCGCTGTCTTCCATGGGTGCGCCGGACCGCGCTGTCCACCGCGGGCAGTATCCCGTAGAAGGTGGTGACGGGCACAACCGACCCGGGCCCCGCTCACCGATTCTCCAGTCTGTCCGGCACGGCGACGCTGATCAGCCAGGTCACCACCGCCATCACGATCGCTCCCCAGAACGCCGGCCAGAAACCGTCCACCCGGAACGCGAGGTGCAGCCCCCGGGCGATCCAGTCGGTGAGCAGGAACAGCAGCGCGTTGACCACCAGTGCGAACAGACCGAGGGTGAGCAGGTAGAACACACAGCCGAACACCTTGATGACGGGCTTCAGCACCGCGTTGACCACGCCGAAGATGAGCGCCACCGCGACCAGGGTGAGCGCCGTGTTGGCGCCGGACTGACCGCCCACCTTCACTCCGGGCACGATCAGGGTGGTGACCCACAGCGCGATCGCGGTGATCACCAGCCGGATCAGAAAGCCCACGGCACCATCCTGGCACCGAGGCCCCCGCCCGGAGGGTCAATCGCCCGACTCCGCCCCCGCGTGGCGCCGGGTCGGCCGGCTGCCGCGGTTCGGCCCGGCTCCGAGCGGGGACCGGGTCCAGCCCGTACGGTGTGTGGGTAACTGTCCGCACCGAGATCCAGGGAGGGACGATGGGTCAGCCCGACGAGGACTTCGCCCCGAGCGACCACCTCGCTCCGGAGGAGCGGGACCTGGAGGCGGAGCCCGCCGACGCGATGGAGCAGGCCATGATGGTCAGCCCCGACGACGGCGACATCGAGCCGCAGCGCGGCATGGAGGTCGACGACTGGGATGCCATGGAGCAGGCCCGGATCGTCGCGGCCGACGAGGACGACTACCGCTGACGCCTACCGCAGGCCGGTGACCCGATCCGGGTGGGCGGCCGTCCACTCGCCGAGCCGGTCCTCCCGCAGCGCGGCGAGGAACGTCGGCGCGGCGGCCCGGTCCGGCTGGAGGCCGAAGAACGGCTTCTCCGCGTAGACGACCGGCAGGCCGACCGCCACCGGCTCGGCGGCGGCCGCCTTCCCGGCCACCGACACCAGCGTCGGCAGCGACATCTCCCCCGTTTCCACCGTCAGGCCGGAGCCGGCCTGCGTGAGCAGCGTGTTCAGCAACGCCGGGTCCGTGAGCCCACCCCGCTCGCCGATCCGGCGCAGCAGCCCGGCCGCGTACCGCTGGGCGTTCCGGTCCCGGTCCAGGCTGCCGTCGGGCATGTTGAAGCGCTGCCGGAGCACGTCCACCGCCGCGGCACCGTCGAGCTGCTGGCAGCCGGCGGCATAGGTCTTCAGGGTGTGGTGCGAGCGGATCCTGGTCGGCAGGCACACCCGTACGCCGCCGACCGCGTCGGTGAGTTCCCGCGCCGCCCGGTAGGTCAGCACCGCACCGGCGTCGATCCGTAGACCGGTGACCTGCGAGACCACCTGCCGGGTGGCCTCGTAGCCGGCCGCCAGGTCGGTCTTCGCCGACGTGCCGCCGGCGGCGAAGGACGTGTTGAGCTTGTCCGTCCCCCGGCCGGGGATCGGCACCAGCAGGTCGCGCGGCAGCGAGACGAGGTAGAGCCGGCTGCGGTCGGCCGGAACGTGCACCAGCAGGATGGAGTCGGCCCGCCGGTCCCCGTCGGGGGTGGCTGTGTCGAGGCCGAGCAGGAGCAGGTTCAGTGCCCCGGTGGGCGCCGACGGGGCCGGCTCGGCCAGCAGCGTCGTCGTCTCCTGCTGACGATCCGGGGTCATCGCCGGTACGCCGACCACCGCGGCCACGACCACCGCCAACGCCGTACCGCCGAGCCGGAGGCGGAACCGGCGCCGCCGGCGACGGACGACCGTGCGCTCGATGGCGGCGCGGACCGGCGCGGTGGCCGGGGTCAGGGTCTCGTGCCGGGCGAAGACGGCCCGCAGCTCGTCCTCGATCATGAGCAGACCTCCACGTACTCGGCTCGGAGGGTGGCCAGCGCCCGGGAGATGCAGGACCGTACGGTGCCGACGGCGCAGCCGAGGATCTCGGCGATCTCGGCGTCCGGCAGGTCCTCGTAGTAGCGCAGCACCAGGGTGGCCCGCTGTCGACGGGGCAACCGGGACAGCCAGGACCAGATCTCGTCCCGGTCCACCGCGAACTGGGCGTGGTCGCTGGGCACCGGCACCGCCTGGTCCGGCTCGCCGCGCAGCAGGACGCGCCGGGCCCATGAGCCCCGTCGCCAGTCGACGTACTGGTTGGTGAGCATCCGGCGGACGTACCGCTCGGGGGAGTCGCTGCGCGCCACCCGCCGCCAGTTCAGCTGGACCCGCACCATAGTGTCCTGCACCAGGTCCTGAGCCTGGTGCGGATCCCCGGTCAGCATGACCGCGTACCGCAGCAGGGCGCTCAGCCGCGAGTCGGCGAACTCCTCGTACGTCACTGCACCTCCCGGTGTCCCGCCCTGTTGACGGGTACGGGTCGGCGGAACGTTGCGGAAAGCCGAGGATCATCCGTTCGGCGACGGGGCAGCGGGGGCGCTTAAGGTTCCTCTAAGATCCACGGGCTCCCCCTGCACCCTTCACGGAGGAACCCCCCATGCTCAAGCACTCCACCCGGCGCTGGCTCGCCGGGTTGGGCGTCGCAGGCGCGCTCGTCGCCGCCTCCGCCACCCCCGCCTCAGCCGAGGACCCCCAGGTCACCCTCGGCCTGTTCTTCGGTGACACCACGATCGCAGCCGGCTCCGAGGGCAAGATCGAGTACAGCACCATCCACAGTTCGTCGCCGGTGGTCCTGCGCGACCTCACCGTCCGGTACGACTACTCGGACCTGGCCGGCAAGGTGACCCTCGCCGAGGAGGAGGACACCTTCTCGGACTGCACCAGCCCGTCGAAGAACGTCCTGGTCTGCACCGAGCAGTTCGAGGTCGGCATCGACGAGTGGGGCCTGGCCGGGATCTTCCCGGTCGTCATCGCGCCGACCGACACCGCGCAGGACGGCGACACCGGCACGCTGAAGGTCACCATGACCGCGGCCGGCTTCGACGCGGTCACCGACGAGGCGACCATCCGCATCGGTGAGGGCGTCGACCTGGCGGCCGGCCCGGAGACGAACCTCTCCCTCGCGCCGGGCTCGGCGTTCACCGCCCCGCTGAAGGTCAGCAACCAGGGCGAGACCACCGCCAAGGGCGCGACGGTCATCTTCTACAACGACTACGGCCTGAACGCCGCCAAGCACTACAGCAACTGCACCTACGTCGGCGACGAGCTGCGCACCTGCCAGTTCACCCAGGACCTGCCGGCGGGGACGAGCTTCAGCGCCGCCCTGCCGTACACGCTCGGGGCCGACAGCTTCGCGCCCGGCTTCAAGTACGGCGAGATCGGCTGGATGACCCCGGCGGAGTTCGAGGACTTCAAGGGCTACCTGGACAACTACGACGTGACGATCGGCGAGCCGGGCACCGACGGCGAGCTGACCCTGGCGCAGCTGGGCGCGCAGGCCACCACCCAGGGCTTCCAGGCCGACACCCGACCGGACAACAACTGGTCCAGCCTGGCGGTCAAGGTCACCGGCAAGAACAGCACCGACCTCGAGGCGATCGGTGACGAGCTCACCGGCAAGGCCGGTGACAAGGTGAAGGCCACCGTCGGGGTCCGCAACAACGGCCCGGCGACCCTGGACTACAGCCGCGGCGGCAGCGCCGTAACCATCATGAGCGTCGACGTGCCCCAGGGCACCACCGCGGTGGCCGTTCCGCAGAACTGCGCACCGGTGAACGGGGATGAGTGGGACGAGCCGGGTAAGCCGGGCGCCCGCCACTACGGCTGCTACTTCGACCCCTTCCTCAAGGCGGGCGACACGGCCACCCTGGACTTCGAGCTGCGCATCGACAAGGTGATCGCCAACGCCACCGGGACCGTGAAGATCAACGTTCCGTGCGCCTGCGACGGCGGCTTCTACAGCGACCTGAAGCCGGCGAACGACACCGCCCCGATCGTCGTCAACGCGGTCGCGGGCAACGGTGGCAACGGTGGCGGTGACGGCGGCAACGGTGGTGGCAACGGTGACGGCGGCACGCTGCCGATCACCGGTTCCTCCACCGGCCTGATCGCCGGCGTCGGCGCCCTGCTGCTCGCGGCCGGCGTGGGCGGCTACGTGGTGGCCCGCCGCCGCCGTACCCGCTTCGTCGCCTGATTCTTCGCACCACGCGACACCCCCGGTGCCCCGCCGACCCACCCGGTC
>JBARAE010000443.1:0-2832 GCA_049791715.1 Micromonospora sp. | reverse complement strand
CGCCGCGGACCGGGCGGCGCAGCTCGGCGGTGAGCCCGCCGGCGTGCAGCTCGACGGTGGCCGGCACGACGTCGCCGTGCGCCCGGAGCTGCACCTCGCACTCGACAGGGGCGGTCGGTCGCTCCCCGCCCGTCCAGACCGGACGCGTCGCCCGCACCTGGGAGACCTCCAGCGCCTCCGCCGGTCCGACGGTCACCGTGTTGGTCTTCGGGGTGATGGAGAGCACGTAGCGGGGGCGGCCGTCCGGGGCCGGCCGGTCCAGGTGCAGCCCGCGGCGCTGCCCAACGGTGTACTGGTAGGCACCGCTGTGGCTGCCCACCACCGCACCGGTGAGCGCGTCGACCACCTCGCCGGGTGCCTCGCCGAGCCGCCTCGCGAGGAAGCCGCGGGTGTCGCCGTCGGCGATGAAGCAGATGTCGTGCGAGTCCGGCTTGTCGGCCACGGCGAGCCCGCGCCGGGCCGCCTCCTCGCGCACCTGGGCCTTGGTCGAGTCCCCGAGCGGGAAGATCGACCCGTCCAGCTGCTCGCGGGTCAGCACCGCCAGCACGTACGACTGGTCCTTGGCCAGGTCGACGCTGCGCCGGAGCAGGCCGTCGGGCCCGAGCCGGGCGTGGTGGCCGGTCACCACGGCGTCGAAGCCGAGGGCCACCGCCCGGTCCAGCACCGCGGCGAACTTGATCTTCTCGTTGCAGCGCAGGCACGGATTCGGGGTACGACCGGCCGCGTACTCGGCGACGAAGTCGTCCACCACGTCCTCGTGGAAGCGGTCGGCCATGTCCCACACGTAGAATGGGATGCCGATCACGTCGGCGGCCCGGCGGGCGTCCCGGGAGTCCTCCAGGGTGCAGCAGCCGCGGGCGCCGGTGCGGTACGTCTGCGGGTTGCGGGCCAACGCCAGGTGCACCCCGGTCACGTCGTGCCCGGCCTCCACCGCGCGCGCCGCCGCCACCGCGGAGTCCACCCCGCCGGACATCGCCGCCAGAACCCTCACCAGCCCACTCCCCTCATCCCACCGAGCGTATCCGGCTCAGCGGGGGGTCCGGAGGGCGGCGGCGCGTCGGGCCCGGTCCACCGCGCCGGGCAGCGCGGCGATGAGCGCGTCCACGTCGGCGCGGGTGCTGGTGTGGCCCAGGGTGAAACGCAGCGACGAGCGGGCGCGGTCGTCGTCCGCCCCCATGGCGAGCAGGACGTGCGACGGCTGGGCCACCCCGGCCGAGCAGGCCGAACCGGTGGAGCAGGCGATCCCCTGGGCGTCCAGGAGCAGCAGCAGCGCGTCGCCCTCGCAGCCGGGGAAGGAGAAGTGGGCGTTGCCGGGGAGCCGGTCCACCGGGTCGCCGTTGAAGACCACCTCGGGCACCGCCTGCCGGACCCGCTCGACCAGCTCGTCGCGGAGCGCGGCCACGCGAGTGGCGTACTCCTGCTGGCCCTTCACCGCGGCCTCGACGGCGACCGCGAAGGCCACGATGCCGGCGGTGTCGAGGGTGCCGGACCGGACGTCGCGCTCCTGACCGCCCCCGTGCAGCAGCGGGGTGGCGGCGACGTCCCGGGCCAGCAGCAGCGCGCCGACACCGGTCGGGCCACCCAGCTTGTGCCCGGTCACGGTCAGCGCGGCCACGCCGCTGGCGGCGAAGTCGACCGGTACCTGACCGACCGCCTGGATCGCGTCGGTGTGGAACGGCACCCCGTGCTCGGCGGCGACCGCCGCCAGTTCGGCCACCGGCTGTACGGTGCCCACCTCGTTGTTGGCCCACATGGCGGTGACCACGGCCACCCGGTCACCGTGCTCGGCCAGCTCGGCGCGGAGCGTCTCCGGCTCGAGTCGGCCGGCGGCGTCGACCGGCAACCAACCGACCTCGGCGCCCTCGTGCCCGGCCAGCCAGTCCACCGCGTCCAGCACCGCGTGGTGCTCGACCGCGCTGGAGACCACCCGCACCCGGTCGGCGTGGGCGGCGCGGCGGGACCAGAAGATGCCCTTCACGGCGAGGTTGTCGCTCTCCGTGCCACCGCCCGTGAAGATCACCTCGGACGGGCGCGCGCCGAGCGCCGCGGCCACCCGCTCACGGGACTCCTCCACCCGGCGCCGGGCACGCCGGCCCGCCGCGTGCAGCGACGACGCGTTGCCCACCTCGCGAGCGGTGGCGACGTACGCCTCGAGTGCCTCGTCGAGCATCGGGGTCGTCGCCGCGTGATCCAGGTATGCCATCACCGCTCAGCCTAACGACCGTGAGCTGGCCCGCCCGATGGCGGAGTGCCCTCGGCGCACCGGGACGGGGAGAGCGCCCTCCCCGCCCCGACCGCTCACTGCGGTACGGCGGTCACGACGACGTTGTCCCGATAGTGCCGGGTCCTCGGGTCGAACGGGCCGCCGCACGTGATCAGGGTCAGCCGCGGCCGGCCGTCGCGGGCGAAGTACCGGTCCAGCGGGATCGCCGTCTTGGCGTACTCCTCCCGGGCCACCACCCGGTAGCGGCGCTCCCGGCCGTCGCTGCCGGTGGCGGTCAGGATGTCCCCCGGGTCCAGGTCACGGAGCCGGAAGAACGCCCCTCTCCCCTGGTCGGCGCTGTCCACGTGGCCGGCGATCACCACCGACCCGCGCTCCGCCTCCAGCCCCGGCCCGAAGCGGTACCAGCCGATCTCGTCGACACTCGGCGGCACCTGGAACTCCCGGGTGCGCGCGTCCACCCCGACCGGGTTGACGCGGGCGGTGACGTCGATCGCCGGGATGCGCAGCCGCACCGGGCGGACGGTCTCCCCGCCGACGGGCAGATCACCCCGGGTCACCGGAACCGAGGAGGCGCCGGCCGTCGGGGTCGGCGTGGCGCCGGCCAGGGC
>JBARAE010000442.1:0-2076 GCA_049791715.1 Micromonospora sp. | reverse complement strand
CCGGACGTCGTGCTGATGGACGTGCAGATGCCGGGACTCGACGGCATCGAAGCCACCCGGCGCATCGCCGCCGATCCCGACCTCGCCGTGGCCCGCGTCCTCATCCTCACCAACTACGGGCTCGACTCCTACGTCTTCGCCGCACTCCGCGCGGGCGCCAGCGGGTTCCTCCTCAAGGACGCCGACCCCACCGACCTGCTGCACGCCGTCGCCTTCGTGGCTCGCGGCGACGCGCTGCTCGCCCCGGCGGTCACGCGCACGCTCATCAGCGAATTCGTCACCGGCCCGCCGCCGGCCGACCCGGCGGCCGGACGGGACGTCCTGACCGCCCGCGAGCAGGAGATCGTCGAGCTCGTCGCCCGAGGGCTGAGCAACGACGAGATCGCCGAGCGTATGGTGATCAGTCCGTTGACCGCCAAGACACACGTCAATCGGGCGATGATGAAGCTGCACTGCCACGACCGTGCCCAGCTGGTCGTGTGGGCGTACGAGTCGGGGCTGATCAGGCCGCGTCGCCGGTGACACCACATCGCCGTGCGCGGACGATAACGGCAGACGCTACGGGCGTGGCGTGACCGGCACCTGGCCGAGAGTGCTCGTGGACGATCAGCCGTGAGGGTGCTCGCGTCGGCGTACCGCACCATCGGACCGCCCTGCGCGCAACCGACGCGCCGACGTCCATGGCTACGAGGCGGTGCCGCCGGGAACGATGAGACCGGACTCGTACGCCATCACCACCGCCTGCGTGCGGTCCCGCAGGCCGAGCTTGGCGAGGACCCGGCTGACGTGGGTCTTCACCGTCTCCTCGCCGACCACCAGCCGAGCAGCGATCTCCGGGTTGGACAGCCCTTCGGCGATCAGCCGCAGGACTTCCGTCTCCCGGGGCGTCAGCGTGGCCAGGGCGGGTGGGGGCGACGGTCGGCGTACGCGCAGCCGCGCGAACTCCGCCACCAGTCGCCGGGTCACCGCCGGGGCGAGGAGGGCGTCGCCGGCGGCGACGACGCGTACGGCGTCGAACAGGCGCTCAGCGGTGACGTCCTTGAGGAGGAATCCGCTGGCGCCCGCGTCCAGCGCGTCATACACGTGTTCGTCCAGGTCGAACGTGGTGAGGATGAGGACGCGGGGGCCGGTGTCGCCGCCGTCGGCGAGGATGCGGCGAGTGGCTTCGATGCCGTCGACCACCGGCATCCGCACGTCCATGAGAACCACGTCGGGCCGCTGCTCCCGGCAGACCCGGACGGCCCGCGCGCCGTCCGCGGCCGCGCCGACGACCGCGAAGTCCGGCTGGGTTGCCAGCAACGCGGCGAAGGCGGCGCGGACCACCTCCTGGTCGTCGACGACGACGATGCGGGTGACGCTCACGTGGCTCCTCTCGCCGCGGGCAGGATCGCCTCGACGACGAACCCGCCCGCGTTGCCCGGTCCGGCGTTGAGCCGGCCACCGGCCACCGCCGCCCGCTCCCGCATGCCGGCCAGCCCGTGACCCGCCGGGTCCGAGCCTGGCCCTGGTCCGCTGTCCCGCACCCGGACCAGCAGTGCATCCGGCCGGTAGTGCAGCTCCACGTCGACCGCGGCGCCCGCGGCGTGCCGCCGGGCATTCGTCAACGCCTCCTGCACGATGCGGTACGCCGTCAGCTCGATGCCCTGATCCAAGGGGGCGACGGAGCCGCTGACGATGAGCCGGGCGCTGCCCGAGCCGAGCTCGCGTACCTCGTCCAGCAGGGCGGTGAGGTCCTCCAGGGTGGGCTGCGGCCGGCGCACCGGTGCCCTGGCGTCCTCCGTGTCCTCGCGCAGGACGCCGAGCAGCCGCCGCATCTCGGTCAGTGCCGTGCGGGCGGTGTCGCCGATGGCCACCAGCCTTTTCGCGCCCTCGGCCGGCAGGCCGGGGGTCGTCAGCCGGGCCGCCTCGGCCTGCACGGCGATCATCGAGATGTGGTGGGCGACCACGTCGTGCAGTTCCCGGGCGATGCGGGCGCGCTCCCCGCGGGCGATGTGTGCGAGCAGGGAATCCTGGGCGGCCCGGTCGGCGGCGTCCCGCCGCAGCGCCTCCCCGCGCATCCGCCGAGCGGCGCCCGCC
>JBARAE010000441.1:0-4644 GCA_049791715.1 Micromonospora sp. | reverse complement strand
CGGCGCGGGACGCGGTCGATCTGGCCGGGATCGACTGGCACCGGGTGGTGGTGGACGAGGCGCGGGCGATCAAGAACGCCTCGACCCGGCAGGCCGAGGCGGTCCGCTCGCTGCCCGCGCGGCACCGGGTCGCCGTCACCGGTACGCCGGTGGAGAACCGGCTCGCCGACCTGTGGTCGATCATGCAGTTCGCCAACCCGGGGCTGCTGGGCCCGGCCGCGACGTTCAAGAAGAAGTTCGCCGAGCCGATCGAGCGGCACGGCGACGCCGAGGTGGCCGGACGGCTGCGCCGGATCACCGGCCCGTTCGTGCTCCGTCGGCTCAAGACCGACTCGTCGATCATCTCGGACCTGCCGGAGAAGCTGGAGATGGAGGTGCTCTGCAACCTCACCGCCGAGCAGGCGGCGCTCTACCGGGCGGTGGTCGACGACATGATGGCGAAGATCGAGTCCAGCGACGGGATGGAGCGCCGTGGCCTGGTGCTGGCCACGATGACCCGGCTGAAGCAGGTCTGCAACCACCCGGCGCAGCTGCTGCGGGACGGTTCGGCGCTGCCCGGCCGCTCCGGCAAGCTGGAGCGGTTGGAGGAGATCGTCGACGAGGTCCTCGCGGCGGGGGAGAAGGCCCTGCTCTTCACCCAGTACGCCGAGTTCGGCGGGATGCTGCGCGGGCACCTGTCGGCCCGCTTCGGTCGGGAGGTGCTCTTCCTGCACGGCGGCGTCGGCAAGGCCGACCGGGACGCGATGGTCACCCGGTTCCAGTCGGCGGACGGCCCACCGCTGTTCGTCCTCTCGCTCAAGGCCGGCGGCACCGGGCTGACGCTGACCGCGGCGAACCATGTGGTGCACGTGGACCGGTGGTGGAATCCGGCGGTCGAGGACCAGGCCACCGACCGGGCGTTCCGGATCGGCCAGCGCCGCCGGGTGCAGGTACGCAAGTTCGTCTGCGCCGGCACGGTGGAGGAGAAGGTGGCCGCGATGATCGCCGACAAGCGGAGCCTGGCGCAGCGGGTGGTGGGCACCGGTGAGCAGTGGGTCACCGAGCTCTCCACGGGCGCGCTGCGCGAGCTGTTCGCGCTGGAGTCGGGGGCGGTGGTGGAGTGACCACGCCGGGACCGGAGGCCACGGGCGGGTTCGCGGAGTTCGGCCCGCCCCGCCGGGTCGAGGGTGGGCTGCGGGCCCGCAGTACCCGGGGTGCGATCGGGCAGTCGTGGTGGTCGCGACGGTTCCTGGAGGTGCTGGAGTCGTTCGCGTTGGGCACCCGGCTCACCCGGGGCCGGGCGTACGCGCGCCGCGGTCAGGTGCTCCACCTGGACGTCGCGCCCGGGCAGGTGACGGCGACGGTGCAGGGCTCGCGGCCCGAGCCGTACCGGGTGCGGATCGGGCTGGCGGCGTTCCCGGCGGAGGTGTGGACCCGGATCGAGGCGGACCTGGCCGCGCAGGCGTTCTTCAGCGCCCGGCTGCTCGCCGGGGACCTCCCGGCCGAGCTGGAGGAGCTCTTCGCCACGGCCGGCGCCCCGCTCTTCCCGGCGGAGGTGGGCGAGCTGGCCCAGCGGTGTTCCTGCCCGGACTTCGCCGTCCCGTGCAAGCACCTGGCGGCCACCTTCTACCTGCTGGCCGAGGCGTTCGACGCCGATCCGTTCCAGTTGCTGCACTGGCGGGGCCGCAGCCGGGACGAGCTGCTCGGCCGGCTCCGTGCCCTGCGGGGCACCCCGGCCGGTACGACCGGAGCGCCGGTCAGCGCCCGGGTGCCGTCCACGATGGAGCAGCCGCCGGTCGCCGGTGCGGCGCGGGTGCTGGGCAGCCTGCCCCCGGCCCCGCTGGCCGAGGCGGTGGACAGGTTCTGGGTGTCGCCGGTGCCACTGCCCGACCGGCCGCCGACGCTGGTGAGCGCACCGGATCTGCTGCTGCGTCAGCTCGGCCCACCGGGGCCGGCCATCGGCGGCCCCGGCCTGCTCGAACGGTTACGCCGGGCGTACCGGGATCTCGGCCGACCCCGACCGGTGGAGTGACCGCTACCGGGGTGGCCCCGGCTGGCGGGCTCATAGCCAGCGCCGCCGGAAGCGCCACATGAGTCCGGCGTTGGCTATCAGCACCACGGCGCAGACCGCGCCGGCGAGCCGCCCGGCCAGCACGGTCATCGCCGGCAGTGAGGCCCACAGCACGATCGTCAACAGCATCAGGTACCGGCCCCGGCGGGCCCGCGCCCGGTGGTCGAGCCGGGCGAAGAACTGCGGGTCGCTCTCCCGCAGCTGGCGGGTGATCTGTTCGAACCTGCGCTGATCCTCTTTGCTGAGCATGGCGGTGCCTTCCCCTCACGGCTTCAGCGGTCCGGCGGCATACCCGCAACGGAGGGCGGTCACGCCCTCCCCCTGATTCCACTTTCGCCGCCGCGCGGGGCCGCCGGCCGGGGCCGGAGCCGATTGCGGATCTCTCCGGTCGGACGGCCACAGGGCCGGCTTATCCGGGCCTTAAGTTTCGCTGTGCGGTTGAACGGCAGAAACAGCGCTGCAGCGGCCAAAAATGTTACGTCTGGGCCTTCCGAGGCTAGGACGGCCCTGTTCGGGACGGGGGTGCTCGGACCGGGGCGAACGGACCACGCGAACCCGGGCCTGAGCACCGTCTTAAGTGCCCTCCCGGGCCCGTCTCGCGCGCCTTGAGCGGCCCGGAGCTCCGTGGCTACCTTCCGTTGCAACTTCCTCCGCAACAGTCGCCGACCCGCCGCCCCACCCCGGTCACCGGCGTGCCGGCGCCTCGAAGAAAACGGGATTGGTACATGGCCGACCAGAATCTGCCACCACCTCGGCCGCGGGACGACCGCGGCGGGGACGGACCACCGCACCCCACCGGCACCATGCCCTACGCCGCGACCACCCTGCTCCCCGCCCACGGCGCACGGTGGGTCGGGCCGGACGGCTTCGCCCACCACCACCACGCCCCGCTCCCCGACGTTGGACTGCCCACGCTGGACGATGACGACGAGCCGGGGCGCCGACTCGGCCGGCGGCGGGCCCTCGTCGCGCTCGGCGGGGCGGCGGTGGTCGCCGGTGGGGCCGCGCTGGCGATGTCTCCGCAGGTACGCGGGCTCTTCGACGACGAGGGGGCGGCCGGCGACGCCACCGGCAGCGCCGTCACCGACGGCACCGCCGCCCGGCCCAGCGGCCGGCAACCGAGCACCGTGCGCACGTACACCGAGCAGAACGAGAGCTACATGGGCTCCCGCGCCGGGGCGGCCCTGAAGAAGAACTCGCCCACCGGCGGCCGGGTCTTCGCCGGCCCGGCCGCCGCCGCAGCGGCGACCCGGGTGACGGTACGGACGGTGCTCGCCAAGGACCCGATCCGGCACCTGGCCAGCCGGGCCACCTTCGGGGCCACGCCGAAGGTGCTGGCCGACATCAGGCGGCTGGGCATCGACGGTTGGATCCGCCGGCAGCTCGACCCCGAGAAGATCGCGCCGACGAAGGCCGAGCTGAAGCTCGCCGAGCTGCCCACCCTGGCGATGACCCCGCAGCAACTGCGGGACCGGCGGGACCAGCTCAACGAGCGGGGCGCCCAGCCGGAGAAGGAAACGGTGGACGCGGCCATCGCCCGCCAGATCTGGTCCGACCGCCAGCTCTACGAGGTGATGGTCGACTTCTGGAACGACTTCCTGCACGTCGCGGCCGACTTCGACGGCGGCGAGGTGTACCGCAACTCCTTCGACCGGGACGTCATCCGCCGGCACGCCCTCGGCAGCTACCCGGACATGCTGGTCGCGGCGAACAAGCACCCGGCGCTGCTGCTCTACCTGAACCAGAACGACTCCCGCGCCGACGCGGTCAACGAGAACCTGGCCCGGGAGAACCTGGAGCTGTACTCGGTCGGCGTGGACGGCGGGTACACCGAGAAGGACGTCCGGCAGGCCGCGCTGCTGGAGACCGGCCGGGGCGTGGACGACGGGCGGTACGTCTTCCGCCCGGAGCGGCACTACCTCGGCAAGGTGAAGATCCTGGGCTTCACCCACCCGAACACCTCGGCGGAGAAGGCCGACGCGGTCATCGACCGGTACATCCGCCACCTCGCGCTGCACCCGTCGACCGCCCGGTACGTCGCCCGCAGCCTGGCCACCCGGTTCGTCTCGGACACCCCGCCGAAGTCCCTCGTGGACCGCCTGGCGAAGACGTACACGGCGAGCCAGGGCCTGATCAAGCCGGTGCTGATGACGCTGTTCAGCTCGTCGGAGTTCTGGGCCGCCGTGGGCCAGAAGGTACGCCGGCCGATGGAGTACCTGGTCGCCACCTACCGCACCCTCGGCGTACGCCCCGAGGCGTCGCCCGGCTTCGAAGGCGACGGCCGGCGCACCCCGTACGCGCTGGGGCTGCGGCAGATCCACGACAAGCTGCGCGAGCTGGGTCAGTACCCGATGGGCCAGCCCACCCCGGACGGCTACCCCGACGTCTACGTCGCCTGGACGTCGGCCGGAACGATGGTCAACGGCTGGAACGAGGCCGCTGACCTGCTTGCCGGCTGGCGGACCTGGTTCACGTACCCCAGGCCGGAGCGGCTGGTCGCGGACCCGCCGGCGACCGCCGGGGCGTACCTGGACGCGCTGGCGAAGCGTCTGGTGCACCAGAAGCTGAGCGCCAGGGAGAGGGCGCTCGTCCTC
>JBARAE010000440.1:0-4835 GCA_049791715.1 Micromonospora sp. | reverse complement strand
CGGAAAGAGTGGCTATCCGGCACCCGATAGCCACTCTTTCCGTGGATTTGCGCGTCGAGGGGCGGGGCAGGGGGAGGGGGAGGTGAGGGGGAGGAGGGGTTAGGCGGCGGTGGTCCAGATGGCGCGGAAGGCGGCGGCTTCGCCGGCGAGCCACTGCTCGACCTGGTCGGGCTTGACGGTGTCGGGCATGCGGTGGGTCTCGCCGCGGCGGACGTCGACCAGGACCGGCTCGGCGTGCGGGAGGACCGCGTCCATGTGACGGGCCATCAGGTGCAGGGTGGCGAGGGCTGCCTCCTCGCTGGGCGGGGCCTCGTCGAAGTGCAGCCGGACCGCCTCGGCGCGGCCGTCGGCGTACCGGATGCCGAAGTGCGGGTTGATCTTGACGGGTAGGTCGCCGAGCATCGCCAGCGCGTCCCGCGTCTGGGTCAGGTCGACGCCCATCGGGTCGCCGAGGGACTGCAGCCAGGTGGCCGCGCCGGGGACGAGCGCCTGGTAGAGCGGGCGCCAGCGGGGCTTGACCAGATCTGCCACCTGGGCCAGGTGGGTGCCGCCGGTGTGGAAGGCGATGTCGGCCTTGAGCGCCTTGACGAACTGGCCGTGCGGGTTGAAGCCGGAGCGGCTGGCCCGCTGCTTGCGCAGGCCACCGACGAAGGTGGCCTTGGTGGGCCCGGTGCGGTCGACGTACCGGGTGAAACCGAGGAGGGTGGCGTACGGCGTGAGGGGGGTGGAGGTGGGCGCGGTCACGAGCATCCTCCCAGGTCAGGAACTCGATTAGTACATACATTCTAATCGACGGTCCTGACATCGCCCAGGGAACAAAAGGGGCCGTCCGGACGCTCCGGACGGCCCCTTTTGACAAAATCAGAGCTGGCCCACCGAGACGATCCGCACGACCGCGACGCCCGCCTCGTCCGAGGCCGCCAGGTCGATCTCCGCGCTGATGCCCCAGTCGTGGTCGCCCTCCGGGTCGTCCAGGATCTGCCGGACGGTCCAGCGCTCCCGGCCCTGCTCGATCATGAGCAGCGCCGGCCCGCGCGCGTCCGGACCCACCCCGATCGAGTCGTACGACTCGAAGTACGGCTCCAGCGCGTCCGCCCACGCGTCGGAGTCCCAGCCGCTCTCGGCGTCGAGGTCGCCGAGGAGATCCCACCGGCGCAGCGCGGCCAGCTCGACCCGGCGGAACAGCGCGTTGCGCACCAGCACCCGGAACGCCCGGGCGTTGCGGGTGACCGCCGGCGGTCGCTCCGCCAGGGCGGCGTGGGCGGCGGCCACCTCCGCCACGTCGGAGGGGTTGCGCAGCCGCTCCCACTCGTCGATCAGGCTGGAGTCGACCTGGCGGACCAGCTCGCCCAGCCACTCGATGAGGTCGACCAGCTCCTCGGTCTTGGCGTCCTCGGGCACGGTCTGCCGCAGCGTCTTGTACGCGTCGGCGAGGTAGCGCAGCACCAGCCCCTCGGACCGGGACAGCCCGTAGAACTGGACGTACTCGGGGAAGGTCATCGCCCGCTCGTACATGTCGCGGACGACGGACTTGGGGGAGAGCTGGTGGTCGGCGACCCAGGGGTGCCCCTGCCGGTACATCTCGTACGCCGACTCGAGCAGCTCGGCGAGGGGCTTGGGCCAGGTCACCTCGTCGAGGAGTTCCAGGCGGGCCTCGTACTCGATGCCCTCGGCCTTCATCGCGGCGACCGCCTCGCCGCGGGCCTTGAACTGCTGCGCGGAGAGCACCTGGCGCGGGTCGTCGAGGATCGACTCGATCACCGAGAGCACGTCGAGGGCGTACGACGGGGACTCCTTGTCCAGCAGCTCGATGGTCGCGAGGGCCAGCGGGGAGAGCGGCTGGTTGAGCGCGAAGTCGAGCTGGAGGTCGACGGTCAGCCGCACGCGCCGGCCCGTCTCGTCCGGCTCGGGCAGCTCCTCGACCACCCCGCCGGCCTTGAGCGCCCGGTAGATGGCGATGGCCCGGCGGATGTGCTTGCGCTGGGCGGCCCGGTCCTCGTGGTTGTCGGTGAGCAGGTGCCGCATCGAGGCGAACGCGTCGCCCGGTCGGCCGATGACGTTGAGCAGCATCGAGTGGCTGACCTGGAAGCTGGAGGTGAGCGGCTCCGGCTCGGCCTCGACGAGCCGTTCGAACGTCGGCTTGCCCCAGCCGATCGAGCCCTCCGGCGGCTTCTTCCGGACCACCTTGCGGCGCTTCTTCGGGTCGTCGCCGGCCTTGGCGAGGGCCTTCTCGTTCTCGATGACGTGCTCGGGGGCCTGCACCACGACCCGGCCGAGGGTGTCGAAGCCGGCCCGCCCGGCCCGGCCGGCGATCTGGTGGAACTCGCGGGCCTTGAGCAGGCGGGTACGCGTCCCGTCGTACTTGGACAGGCCGGTGAAGAGGACGGTGCGGATCGGCACGTTGATGCCGACGCCGAGGGTGTCGGTGCCGCAGATGACCTTGAGCAGGCCGGCCTGGGCCAGGGTCTCCACCAGCCGGCGGTACTTGGGCAGCATGCCGGCGTGGTGCACGCCGATGCCGTGCCGGACCAGCCGGGACAGCGTCTTGCCGAAGCCGGAGGTGAACCGGAAGTTCCCGATCGCCTGCGCGATCATGTCCTTCTCGGCGCGGGTGCAGACGTTCACGCTCATCAGGGCCTGGGCGCGTTCCAGGGCGGCGGCCTGGGTGAAGTGCACGACGTACACCGGGGCCTGCTTGGTTTCCAGCAGCTCCTCGAGGGTCTCGTGCAGCGGCGTCATCGCGTACGAGAAGAGGAGCGGGACCGGCCGCGCGGCCGAGCGGACGACGGCGGTGGGCCGCCCGGTGCGCCGGGTCAGGTCATCGACGAAGCGGGTGGTGTCGCCCAGCGTGGCGGACATCAGGATGAACTGCGCCTGCGGCAGTTCGATCAGCGGCACCTGCCACGCCCAGCCCCGGTCCGGCTCGGCGTAGAAGTGGAACTCGTCCATGACGACCTGGCCGACGTCGGCGCGGGCGCCCTCGCGCAGCGCCAGGTTGGCCAGGATCTCGGCGGTGCAGCAGATGATCGGGGCGTCGGCGTTGACGCTGGCGTCGCCGGTGAGCATGCCGACGTTCTCCGCGCCGAAGATCTCGCAGAGGGCGAAGAACTTCTCCGACACCAGCGCCTTGATCGGCGCGGTGTAGAAGGTGGTCCGGTCGTCGGCCAGGGCGGCGAAATGCGCGGCGATCGCGACCAGGCTCTTGCCGGAGCCGGTGGGCGTGTTCATGATCACGTTCGCGCCGGAGACGATCTCGATGACCGCCTCCTCCTGGTGGGGGTAGAGGTCGAGGCCGCGCTCCTTCGCCCAGCCGGCGAACGCGTCGTAGAGGGTGTCGGGGTCGGCGCTTCTCGGGAGCGCGGCGGTGAGGGTCATAGCGCGTCCATCGTGCCTGGATCATGGGCCGCCGCGCCAACCGGGCCGCGTCGACGGCTGTCAGGAGGGGGCCCCTTTGCCACGCCAGGCGTTAACAGGGGGCCCTTCCTTTCACCGGCGGCGGTGGATGAGGTCGAAGATCTCCCGGCCGGCGGTGAGCGCCCGGCGCTCGAACTTGGTGACGGGCCGGTGCGCCGGGCGGGGGGCGTAACCGCCGTGCGTGTCGATCAGCTCCGGGTCGGCGGTGAGGGTCTCCCGCATCGACTCGGCGTACTCGGCCCAGTCGGTGGCGCAGTGCAGCGTCCCGCCGGGCCTCAGCCGGGAACGCAGCAGCGCGACGTGCGCGGGCTGGATCAGCCGCCGCTTGTGGTGCCGGGCCTTCGGCCAGGGGTCGGGGAAGAAGACGTGCACCGCGTCCAGCGAGCCCTCCGGCATCGCCCGGACCAGGTCCAGCGCGTCGCCGCGGGCCACCCGGACGTTCCCCAGGGCGTGCCGTTGCACCAGGTCGAGCAGGTTCGCGATTCCGGGCGTGTGCACCTCGACCGCCAGATAGTCTCGGTCGGGGTCGGCCGCCGCCATCGCGGCGGTGGCGTCACCCATGCCGGAACCGATCTCCAGCACCAGCGGGGCCCGTCCGCCGAACAGCGCCGCCGGATCGAACGGCCCGTCGAGGTCGGCGATCTCCAAGCCGTACGTCGGCCAGAGCCGCTGCAGCGCGTCGCGCTGGCGGTCGCTCATCCGGCCGCGGCGCGGATGGAAGGTGCGGATCCGGGCGGCGTGGACCGGCGGCGCGGGATCCTGGTCGGTGGAGGTCACAGCGACCCGAGCGTACGCGACGGTTCTGGTGGATCGGATGTGATGTGCGACCGACGGTGAGAGGATTCATCCCGTACGGCAGGACGTGCGGTCCGGTGTCCGGTACCGCCCTGTGGCGCCGGGAGGGGTCATGGTGTCAGTGACGCGCGCGGCACTGGTGATCGCGGGCGCTGCATTCGCCCCTGCGCTGCTCGGGGCGGCACCCGCCCTGGCCGGCCCGCTCGCGGCCGCCGAGCTCGCGCCCGTCCAACCGGTCGCCGACGAGACCCCACCCGCTGACGCGGTCTTCGTGGAGGTCACGCCGAGCACCGTGCAGCGGGGCTACCTCGTCGGCATCCGCGCGAGCTGCCGGGAGAACGCCATTCCGGCGACCGTGGAGTCGGACGCCTTCGGCGCGGTCCAGATGCAACCGCAGCGCGGCCTGCTGACCGCCTCACCGATGGTCAAGGAGCGCGCCCTCCCCGGCAACTACCGGGTCAAGCTGGAGTGCCCGACCGGGCAGACGGCATCGACGATGCTCCAGGTGGTCGACGGCGTCCCGGGGAGCCGTGACCCGGTAACCCCCGACCCGGTGATCGACGACCCGGGCAGCCGGCCCAGCCGTGGCCCGGCGACCGGCTTCGGCGGCACGGCCGGGCCCGGCC
>JBARAE010000439.1:0-1894 GCA_049791715.1 Micromonospora sp. | reverse complement strand
GCCTCGCGGTGAGCTCCGGCGATCCGGTCGGCCCGTTCCCGCCGCTGCGCTGGCTCGGGGCGCCCGAGCTGCTGGCCGGTTCGGTGGCGTTGCTGCTGGTGTCGGTGCTCGGCCTGCTCGGCGTGGCCGCCCGGTCCCGGGTCTTCGTGGCGGGTGCGACCGTCGGACCGGTCGGCGCCCTCGCGGCGCTCGGCGCGCTCGTCCTCAGCCCGGAGGGGACCGCGGCGGTACTGCTCTGCGTCCTCGTCTTCGCCATCGGCGCGCTGCCGCTGCTGGCAATCCGCCTGGGCAAGGTGCCGCTGCCGCCGATCACCCTGCCGGCGGCCAGCCCGACCGGCGGTCCGGACGGGGTGCGGGACCTGCCCGACCGGGGCCGGGTGCACGCCGCGGTGGCCCGGACGGAGGAGATGCTGACCGGGATGCTGCTCGGGCACGCCCTCCTGGCGGTCGCCGCCGCGACCGTGCTCGCCACCGCGGGCGGGGTCGCCGGGCCGCTGCTGGTCGCGGTCGGCTCGGCGGTGCTGCTGCTGCGCTCCCGGCTCTTCGTGGCGCTGCGACACCGGCTGCCCGCCGTCGCGGCCGGGCTGGCCGGGTTCACCGTCCTCGGCGCGGTGCTCGCCGGCCGGGCCGGCCCGACCGGGCTGCTCGCGCTGACCGTCTGCGGGTTGACCCTGGCCCTGGTCGCCGTGGCGGCCGGCACCACGTACGCCCGCCGGCCCGTCTCCCCGTACCTCGGTCGGCTGGCCGACCTGACCGACAGCGCGCTGGTGATCTCCGTGGTGCCGGTCGCCTGCGCGGTGCTGGACCTCTACGACCGGGCCCGCGGCCTGCTGGGCTGAACGCGGAAGGCCCGGGCCGCTCGCGGCCCGGGCCTTCCACACACGTTGAGAGGATCAGTGCGCCTCGCCGCGCTCCTCGGCATCCTTGGCACGCTGGTACGACGCGCGGATCTCGGCCTCGGCCTCGGTGCGGCCCACCCAGGTCGCGCCCTCGACCGACTTGCCGGGCTCCAGGTCCTTGTACACCTCGAAGAAGTGCTGGATCTCGAGCCGGTCGAACTCGCCGAGGTGGTGGATGTCGCGCAGGTGCTCCTGGCGCGGGTCCTCGTAGGGGACGCAGAGGACCTTGTCGTCGCCGCCCTTTTCGTCCGTCATGCGGAACATGCCGATGGTGCGGCAGCGGATCAGGCAGCCCGGGAAGGTCGGCTCGGGCACCAGCACCAGCGCGTCCAGCGGGTCGCCGTCCTCGCCGAGGGTGCCCTCGATGAAGCCGTAGTCGGCCGGGTACTGCGTCGACGTGAAGAGGGTACGGTCCAGCCGGATCCGGCCGGTCGCGTGGTCCACCTCGTACTTGTTGCGGTGACCCTTCGGGATCTCAACCGTGACGTCGAAATCCATCTTCCACGCTCCCTCGTTTGCCCACGCTGGCTAACGGAACCAGTGGCGCCGTTCAGACAGGTGAATGCCCACCCGCCAGCTCCGGCAACCGCATAGTGTTCGGACCGAAGTAGTGTCACCCAAGGTGGTTTTCGGCGGGGGAGGAGGGGGCTGTGGGGAGGGAAGATTCACATTACCGGCCGGAGGGGCTTGACGGGCGGAACTCCGCGAGTTCCGGTTCCGGGGCCGCCTCGGGCCGCGTCTCGGTCCCCGGCGCGCACGTTCGCCGTACCCCCGGTGACCCCGGTCAACGGCCCGGCTCCCCGCCCACCGGCCGGGCGACTCCGCAGACGTACGGTACCGCCGCCGTGGGCCGGGCCAACCCCGAACAGTTCGGCCCCGTGGGCCGGGCCGAGCCCCCTCAGTACGGCGCCCCGGCCGGTTGGCGGGCACCCGAGTCTCCGTCCAGCGCCCCGGTGAGCGCCAGTGTCCCGGTGAGCGCGGGCGGCGTACCGGTG
>JBARAE010000438.1:0-3060 GCA_049791715.1 Micromonospora sp. | reverse complement strand
CACCGGTAGGCGAGCCCGACCCGGGGTCAGACCGTTCGGATCAGAGCTCGACGGAGGTGATGTCGAGCTCGCCGACGTTGGTCAGCTCCATCTTCTTGATCTTCTCCGAGTGGCCGGACTGCTGGCCACCGAAGTAGATCGGCATCGCCGGAACGTCCTGGTCGATCAGCTTGACGGCCTCAGCGAACTTCTTGTGCGACTCCTCGATGCTGGGGGCCGCGGAGGCCTCCTTGGCGAGGGCGTCGACCTGCGGGTTGCTGTATTTGCCGTCGTTCGAGGAGCCACCGGTGACGTAGAGCGGGTTGATCCAGTTCTCCACGTCCGGGTAGTCCTGCTGCCAGCCGGCCCGGTAGGCGCCGTCCATCTTGTGGGCGTTGATGTTCTGGCGGAAGACCGCGAAGGTCGGCACGCCGACGGCGACAGCGTCGATGTTCAGCGTGGTCTTGACCTGCTGCGCGACGGCCTCCATCCACTCCTTGTGGCTGGCGTCGGCGTTGTAGTACATCTTCAGCTGGCCCTTGAAGCCACCGGCCTTCGCCAGGAGCTGCTTGGCCTGCTCCGGGTCGTACTTGCAGGCGGTGCAGTTGCCCGGCTCGGCGCCCGGGGTCAGCGGGTTGGCCCAGCTGTCGGCCGGCTTGCGGTTACCGAAGAAGATCTTGTCGGTGATCTCCTGCCGGTTGACCGACAGCGAGATCGCCCGACGCAGGTCGGCGTTCTGGAACCGCTTGTCGTAGATCGGGAAGGAGATGATGCCGGTCACCGGGGTGGTGGAAGCGATCCCCCGGTCACCCAGGTCGGTCTTCCACTTCTCGCCGGCCAGGGCCGACACCGGGATCTGCTGCATGAAGTCCAGGTTGCCGGCGAGCAGGTCGTTGTAGGCCGCCGTGTCGTCCTGGTACAGCTTGAGGGTGACGTCCTTGATCTTCATCTTGTCGCGCAGGTTGTAGTCGTCGAAGCGCGTGAGCTTGATCTCGACGTCGTCCTGCCACGAGACGAACTTGACCGGGCCGTTACCGATCGGGTTCTTGCCGAACTTCTGGACGTCGCTGAAGAACGCGTCCGGCAGCGGCATGAAGGCGCTGTAGCCGAGCTTGGTCGGGAACACGGCGGTCGGCGCGGAGAGCGTGACCTCGAAGTTCCAGTCGTCGACGACCTTGAGGCCGGACATCTCCTTGGCCTTCGGCTCCGGAGCCTTCTGCGGGCCCTCCGGACCGTCCGGGTCCTCGGAGTAGACATCGTTGAAGCCCTGGATGTCGGCGAAGAAGCTGGCGTTCTGCGCGCCGTTCGGGCCGTAGGCCGCCCAGTTCCAGGCCTTGACGAAGCTCTCGGCCTTGACGGTGGTGCCGTCGTGGAACTTGGTGTTCTGCTTGATCTTGATCTTGAAGACCTTGGAGTCGGTCGTGTCGATCGACTCGGCCAGCGCGTTCTGCGGCGCGCCACCGTTGTTCGGGTACTCGACCAGACCGGTGAACAGCCAGTCGATGATCTTGCCACCACCGGTCTCGGTGGTGTTCGACGGAACCAGCGGGTTCTCCGGCTGGGTGCCGTCGATGACGATGGCGCCGTCCTTGCTCGCGCCGGCGTCGCCGCCGTCGCCGCTGTCCCCGCTCGAGCAGCCGGACGCGATGAGCGCGAACGCCGCGCCGACCGCGAGGGCGCCGCTCGCCCGCTTCGAGACTCTCATTCCGAGGGGCCTCCTCTTTCTAACCTGGTTCCGTCGTGAGTTTCACGCACGTCTGGGGGTGACACCGCCGCCGACCCGAACCGCAGGTCGCCGGTTTACCGCACAGGAAATCGGGACACCCCAGGGGTACCGATCCGCCGGGCACCCCACCGGCGAAGGCGACACCGCGCAGGGATCGACAGCCACGATCTGCCACGGAGGTGTGGCGTTGCGTGGTCGGGAGCCCGACGGGGTGCCCCACTCCGGGGCGGGGTGCTGCAACTGTGACACCCACCGGCCCTTTCCGTGAAGGTGCCGTTATCAAGCCGTTAGTTGGCCGCCACGTTGCCGATACTTGAGAAAAGATCACGAAACGGTCGCGTCGTACGGTTCCGAACTGGGAAGACGACGCACACACGGCAACTTCGGGCGGTGGACAGCCGTACGCTCCGTTACTGTGAGCTTCCCCGCTTCCGCTCCCGCGTTACCGGACGTGCGTCGCGCGCTGGCCGTTTTCGCCCATCCAGACGATGTCGACTTCGGCTGTGCGGGCACGATCGCCGGCTGGGTGGAGGAGGGCGTCGAGGTCGCGTACCTGATCGTCACCCGGGGGGACTCCGGGGGGTTCGACGACACCCCGCGGAAGGAGATGCCCCGGCTGCGCGAGGCCGAACAGCGGGCCGCCGCCGCGGCGGTGGGCGTGCACCGGGTGGACTTCCTCGACGGCTACCCCGACGGGATCCTCGCCCCGACCCCCGCCCTGCGCCGGGACATCACCGCGGCCGTCCGGCGGTTCCGGCCGGACCGCGTGCTCACCAGCTCCCCGCTGCGCCGGTGGGAACACCTGACCGGCCCGAGCCATCCCGACCACCTGGCCGTCGGTGAGGCGGCCACCTGCGCCGTCTACCCGGACGCCCGCAACCGCTTCGCCCACCCCGACCTGCTCGACGAGGGACTGGAACCGTGGGTGGTCCGGGAGATCTGGTACGCCGGCGGCCCGTCGCCCGACCACGCGGTCGACATCACCGACCAGTACGAGCGCAAGATCGCCGCGATGCGCGCGCACCGCTCGCAGACCGGGCACATGGACGTGGAGAGCTGGGTGCACGACCGGCTGACCACCATCGCGGACAACGCCGGCCTGCCCCCCGGCCGGCTGGCCGAGGCGTTCACCGTGCTGCGCACCGAGTGACCGGGGCGGATCACCGTTCAGCGGCCGGAGCGGGTCCGGCCCCGGCGCCCCCCCGGGCGCCAGGACCGGACGGGCTCGGTTCAGGCGGTGAAGCGGATCCGGCGCCGACGGACGACAAGCACGGTGACCGCGCCGACGACCAGCAGCAGGACGCCGACGGTCGCCGCGGCGGCGGTCGGCGAGCCGGTCAGCGGCAGGCCACCAC
>JBARAE010000437.1:0-3072 GCA_049791715.1 Micromonospora sp. | reverse complement strand
GGCTCGGCGGCTCCCGTCAGAGCGTCAGGCCGGCGTCGGTGAGGATCGGGCCGGTGAGCAGCAGCGCCCCTCCGCCGAGCACGGCCAGGTTCACCAGGGCGAAGACCGTCACCCAGAACAGGGCCGGGAACGGCGTCAGACGGGCGAGCTGGTCGGCGTCGGACTCCGGCATCCGGCCCCGGCTGCGCAGCCGCTGGAGCTCCACCACCGGCCGTACGCCGCCGAGCAGCAGGAACCAGACCGAGGTCCAGGCGAAGGCGGCCTGCACCTCCGGTGGGGCGTACCAGGAAACGGCGAGCACCACGCCGCCCGTGACCAGCAGCGAGAGGACGCCGAAGATGTTGCGGATCATCACCAGCATGGCCAGCAGGAGTGCCACCGCCACCCAGAGCAGCAGGGTGATCCGGTTGCCGCCGAGCAGCCAGGCACCGGCGAGGCCGACCAGCGAGGGGGCGATGTACCCGGCGAGCAGGGTGAGGATCATTCCGGGCCCGCTGGGGCGTCCCGCCGAGAGGGTCAGGCCGGAGGTGTCCGAGTGCAGCCGGATTCCGCGCAGCTTCCGGCCGGTCAGCAACGCCGTCAGGGCGTGCCCGCCTTCGTGCGCGATGGTGACGGCATTCCGGGCGATCCGCCAGGGCAGCCGGGTGGAGACGACCACCAGCGCGACGACGGCGGTGAGCAGGACCAGCAGCGGCGGCGGGTCCGGCTGCGCACTGAACAGCTTGTCCCAGAGGGTGGTGAGGCCGTCGATCAGGGGCATGGGGCGCGAGCCTACCGGTCGGCGCTGATCGGGTCAGTACCTGATCGCCTGCAGGACGACGAACATCTATGAAGAATTTCTCAGGTGCTCTTGCATCACAGGGCAGTTAACTCCAATGATGGTCGTCAATCAGTTGCCCTCGGGAGGAACCCATGACCCGCACCAGACTCATGCTCCGCCGACTGCTCGCCACGGGGATCACCGTCGTCACGGCCGCCGCCGCGGCCCTCGTCGGCACCGCCGGCCCGGCCGCCGCGGCCACGGTCGCCGGCGTCGACGTCTCCCGCTACCAGGGCACCATCAACTGGACCAGCGTCCGCAACGCCGGCATCGAGTTCGCCTTCATCAAGGCCACCGAGGGCACGAGCTACAAGGACTCCAACTTCAACTCGAACTACACCAACGCCTACTACGCCGGGGTGATCCGCGGGGCGTACCACTTCGCCCGGCCGAACATCTCCGGCGGCGCGGCCCAGGCCGACTACCTGGCCAGCAACGGCGGCGCCTGGTCGGCGGACAACCGCACCCTGCCCGCCGCGCTCGACCTGGAGGCCAACCCGTACAGCGGTGGCTACTGCTACGGCAAGACCACCTCGGGCATGCGCACCTGGATCAGCGACTTCCTCAACCGCTACAAGTACCGCACCACCCGGTACGCGGTCATCTACACCACCACCAGCTGGTGGAACCAGTGCACCGGCAGTTGGACGGGACCGTGGACGAACCACCCGCTCTGGATCGCCCGGTGGTCCAGCTCGCCCGGCACCCTGCCGGCCGGTGCCCCGGTCTGGAGCTTCTGGCAGTACACCAGCAGCGGCACGGTCTCGGGAATCAGCGGCAGTGTCGACCGTGACTACTGGAACGGCGACCGGACCCGACTCCTCGCGCTGGCCAACAACACCGCCTGACGCTCCCGGACACAGGTCGGCGGCAGCGGGATCGGCTATCACCTCAGGTCGATAGCTGGTCCGGCTGCCGCCACCGTCCTGCGTGCAGATCAGGCCCGCCGTCGCGCGGCGACCGGCACGGGCATCCTGCTCTCCCCGGCCAGGGCGGTCCGCCGGCTCAGCCGCCAGGCTCCCACCCCCGCGACGGTGACGGCCACGACACCGATCAGCGCGACCAGCGCGGGGACGCCGGCGCTCACCAGCAGCAGGACGATGTCCCCGAGCGCGACCAGCATCCACAGTGCCAGCCGGGGCCGGGCGTCCTTGCGTCGGTAACCCATGTCGTACCTCCTTCCGTCGTCGAGGAAGCAAGTACCCCGTACGACGGAAGGACATGCCAATCACTTTCGGACCGGCACGAACCCGTCCGCGATGATCTTGAACACCGGCTCGTTCTCCGCCCAGTCCGACTGCGGGCAGTCCCAGCGGATGGCGTACGCCTTGTCCGGCGCCGTGATGAACCCGCGGTTGCGGACGTGGATCCGCTGACCGTTCGCGGTGTAGATCCACTCCCAGTCGGCCGCCTTGTCCCAGTAGTCCACCGACTCGATCTTGACGAGCTCGTAGCCCGGGTAGCTGCTCCGGCGGGCCGCCTCCTGCTCGCGCCAGTCGGCCACGGGGTCCGGACGAGGGCTGGTGGTCTGGTCGATGAGGATGGCCCGACCCTTGCCGTCCGAGAAGCGGACGCGGTAGTCCTCCGGCCCGTCGCCCCACTTCTTGCGGTAGTTCAGCTTGAAGCCGGGCGGCAGCGGCACCGAGAAGCCGGTCTCGTCCTTGTACATCTTCCAACCGGTCGGCAGCGCCGTACCGGAGGAGGCACCGGCCGGCGGGGTCGCGCTGGGGGCGCCGGTCGTCGGCGCCGGAGCGGCCGGCTCCGAGTTCGACGGCTCCGACGACGGCTCTGCCTGCGGCTCGGCCGGGGCGGCGGCGGTCGTGGTGGCTCCCGCCCGCTGGTCCCCGCCGTCGTCCTTGGGATCGTCGCCGCCGCCGTTGAGCAGCGGAACGGCCACCACCAGCCCGAGCAGCAGGAGCGCGACCAGCGCGCCGATCAGCAGGTTGCGCCGCCGGTGGTCCGGCTTCGTACCGGGAACGACCGTGGCCCGGCCGGTCGACGGCGCCGGGCTGATCGGGGCCGGCATGACGGAGGTCGGGTTCGGCGGCTTGACCGGCGGCGGCGCGTCGACCCGGGTGTCCTCGACGGCCGGTGGCACCGGCGCGTCGACCCGAGTCTCGTGGAGCGCGGGTTCCGGCGAACCGAGCTTCGCGGTCGGGCCGGCGTCCGGCGTGGACACCGGCGGCGTCACCTTGGCGGTCGGCGCCGCGGGCCCGTCGCTCGTGGCGGCCGCACCGGCCACGGCACCCGCC
>JBARAE010000436.1:0-11855 GCA_049791715.1 Micromonospora sp. | reverse complement strand
GAGCAAAGCGGCCGAGTGACACCACCGGGCCGGGGCCGGGACACGCCGTACCCGACGGCGCTCGGCTCGGGCGCGGCGTCGGCCCCACCCGCGCCGAGGTCGGGCCGGTCAGGCCGGCGGCAGGAGGAGGCCGACCAGCTCGACGTGCTGGGTCATCGGGAACAGGTCGAAGCCGCGCAGCGCGGCCAGCCGCCAGCCGAGGCCGGTGAAGGTGCGCACGTCCCGGGCGAAGGCAGCCGGATCGCAGGCGACGTAGGCGACGGCACGCGGCCGAGCGGCCACGATGTCCCGCACCACCGGGCCGCCGGCGCCGGAACGCGGCGGGTCGAGCACCACCACGTCGACCGGGCCGGTCACCCGGCGACGGGCCAGCGCCGCCTCCACCCGGGCGGCGACCACCTCCACCCGGGGCAGATCGGCCAGATTCTCCCGGGCCGCCGCCACACCCTGCTCGGACGACTCCACCAGGGTTACCCGGGCGTCGCCGACCCGGCCGGCCAGCGCGGCGGCGAACAGCCCCGCGCCGCCGTACAGGTCCCACGCCGACTCGCCGGGCCGCGGGTCGAGCAGCTCCAGCACCGCCCCGACCAGGGTGTCCGCCGCCGCCGGATGCACCTGCCAGAAACCGGACGCCGGCAACGACCAGTCCCGTCCGGCGGCCAGTTCGCGCACCACCACCGGCCCACTGACCGGGGTCGGCACCCCGTCGGCCACCGCCGTCACACTGACGTCGCCGCCGGTGGAGGCGACCGTCTCCACCGCGTCCGCGTCGGGCCAGAGTGCCCCGCTGGGGGCGAGCACCGGCAGCTCCTGGATCGCCGGGTGGGCGATCAGGCACCGGTCGATCGGCACCACCTCGTGCGAGCGGTGCTTGAGCAGGCCCGCCCGGCCGGCACCGTCCACCGCGTACCGGACGCGGGAGCGCCAGCCCAGCGGCCCGCCGGGCAGCGGTTCGACCCGGACGCCCAGCCGGTCGACCTCGGCGTCGGTCAGGCCGCCGAGCCGGGTGAGCTGCTCGCGCACCACGGAGGTCTTCCAGTCCAGCTGCGCCTCGCGCGCCACATGCTGCAGGTCGCAGCCGCCGCAACGGCCCGGCTTCGCGTACGGGCAGGGCGGCTCCACCCGGTCCGCCGAGGCGGCCAGCACCTCCACCGCGTCGGCGCGGGCGAAGCCCCGGTGCAGCTCGGTCACCTCGACCACCACCCGCTCGCCGGGCAGTGCGTGCCGGACGAAGACCACCTGGCCGTCGACCCGGGCCACGCAGTGCCCACCCGGGGCGACCGCCCCGACGGTCAGCTCGACCCGCTCGGCCTCCTCCAGCCCACGTCGTCCGCCGGCCACCTCGTCGGCGCGTCGCGCGCCCGCCGGGTCGGCGGCGGTCATGAACGGTCCCCGCCGGCCGAGCCGCTCTCGCCGGGCTGCGCGGAGACCACCAGCGGAACGGCGGGCGGCAGGGTGCTGCGCGGCACGACCCGGGGACCCCGCGCCGGGCCGCGGGTCAGCGTGGCGTCCAGCCGGTCCAGGTTCTTGTTGGCGGTGGAGGCGAGCTGCCACGGCACGCTGGTCACCATCACGCCCGGCTCGAAGAGCAGCCGGGTCTTGAGCCGCAGCGCGCTCTGGTTGTGCAGCAGGTTCTCCCACCACCGGCCGACCACGTACTCCGGGATGAAGACGGTGACCACGTCCCGGGGCGACTCCCGCCGGACGGAGGCGACGAAGTTCAGGATCGGCCGGGTGATCTCCCGGTACGGGGAGTCGACCACGGTCAGCGGGACGGGCAGCTCCCGCTGCTCCCACTCGACCTGCAGCTGCCGGGTGTCCTTCTCGTCGACGTTCACCGTCACCGCGGTCAGCGTGTCGGGCCGGGTCGCCCGGGCGTACGCGATGGCCCGCAGGGTCGGCTGGTGCAGCTTGCTGACCAGCACGATGGCGTGGTTGCGGGCGGGCAGCACGGCCCGGGTCTCGGTCGGCTCCAGCTCCTCGGCGACCCGGTCGTAGTGCCGCCGGATGGCCAGCATCAGCAGGTAGATCACCGCCATGGCCGCGATCGCGATCCAGGCGCCGAGCAGGAACTTGGTGATCAGCACGATCACCAGCACCACACCGGTCATGGCCATGCCGAAGGTGTTGATCGCCCGCGACCGCAGCATCCGGTGCCGCGCCTCCGGGTCCCGCTCGGTCCGCAGATGCCGGTTCCAGTGCCGGATCATGCCCGCCTGGGAGAGCGTGAACGAAACGAACACGCCGACGATGTAGAGCTGGATGAGCCGGGTCACCTCGGCCTGGAAGCCGACGATCAGCACCACCGCGAAGAGGGCGAGGAAGACGATGCCGTTGGAGAACGCCAGCCGGTCACCCCGGGTGTGGAACTGCCGGGGCAGGTAGCGGTCCTGGGCGAGGATCGAGCCGAGCACCGGGAAGCCGTTGAACGCGGTGTTCGCGGCCAGGAACAGGATCAGCGCGGTCATCCCGGCGACGATGAAGAGCAGCGCCGAGCCGGAGCCGAAGACCGTCTCGCCGAGCTGGGTGGTGACCGTCTTCTGCACGTACCCGTCGGGCCCGGAGACGATCTGCGACGGGTCCTCGACGAACTGGAGGCCGGTCAGCCGGGACAGCCAGATGATGCCGACCAGCATGCTCACCGCGATGGTGCCGAGCAGCAGCAGGGTGGTGGCGGCGTTGCGGCTCTTCGGCGCCTTGAACGCGGGCACCCCGTTGGAGATGGCCTCCACACCGGTGAGCGCGGCGCAGCCGGAGGAGAAGGTCCGCAGCAGCAGGAAGACCAGCGCGAAGCCGGCCACGCTGTGCTCCGGACGGATCACCAGATCAGCGCTGGGGGCGCGCAGGTCGTGGCCGAGCACGAAGACCCGGACCAGCCCGGTGAGGATCATCCCGACCATCACGATGATGAAGCCGTAGGTCGGGATCGCGAACGCGGTCCCCGACTCGCGCAGCCCGCGCAGGTTGATCGCGGTCAGCACCGCCACCGCGGTGACCGCGACCAGCACCTTGTGGGTGCCCACGAAGGGCACCACCGAGCCGAGGTTGGCCACGCCCGAGGAGACGGAGACCGCGACGGTGAGCACGTAGTCGACCAGCAACGCGCTGGCCACGGCCAGCCCCGCCCGCGGCCCGAGGTTGACCGTCGCCACCTCGTAGTCGCCGCCACCCGAGGGGTACGCGTGCACGTTCTGCCGGTAGCTGGCCACCACGGTGAGCATCACCACGACGACCGCGAGCGCGATCCACGGGGAGAAGAGGTACGCCGACGCGCCCGCGATGGAGAGCGTCAGCAGGATCTCGTCGGGCGCGTACGCGACGCTGGAGAGGGCGTCGGAGGCGAAGACGGGCAGCGCGATGCGCTTCGGCAGAAGGGTGTGCTGGAGCCGGTCGGACCGGAACGGTCGACCGAGGAGGAGTCGCTTCAACAGCGAGGTGGGACTGGCCACAAGCGCTAAGGGTACGACCACCTCGCGCCGATCGTCGGGGGTGCCTGATCAACCTCATGTGCCCACACGGGGTACGGTCGATCCCCCGCCCGCGGCGGGGACGTGGCAGGCTCGCAGTACGACGGGCCCACCGGGCGGCACCGTGGGAGGAGCGGACACCGTGCATGTCGTGATCATGGGCTGCGGCCGGGTCGGGTCGACCCTCGCCCACAGCCTGGAGTCCCGGGGACACTCGGTGGCGGTGATCGACCAGGACGCCGACGCCTTCCGCCGCCTCGGCCCCGACTTCGCCGGCATCACCGTCACCGGCGCCGGCTTCGACGGCGACGTGCTGCGCCAGGCCGGCATCGAGCGGGCGGACGCCTTCGCGGCGGTCTCCAGCGGCGACAACTCCAACATCATCTCGGCCCGGCTGGCCCGCGAGACCTTCGGCGTGTCCCGGGTGGCCGCCCGCATCTACGACCAGCGCCGCGCCGAGGTGTACGAGCGGCTCGGCATCCCGACGGTGGCCACCGTCCGGTGGACCGCGGACCGGATGCTGCGTCACCTGGTGCCCGAGGGGAACGTCGAGATCTTCCGGGACCCGACCAGCACCGTGTCGATCATCGAGGTGCCCGTGCACAAGGACTGGATCGGGCGGCCGCTGCGGGACCTCGAGGAGGCCGCGGGATCCCGGGTGGCGTACCTGACCCGGTTCGGCATCGGCATGCTGCCGACCGCCTCCACGGCGGTGCAGGAGGGCGACCAGATCTTCATGCTGGTGACCGACGACATCATCGGGTCGGCCACCTCGGTGGCGGCGGCTCCGCCGGAAGGAGGGCACTGAGCATGCGCATCGCCATCGCCGGCGCCGGCAACGTGGGCCGGTCGATCGCCCAGGAGCTGATCGACAACGGCCACCAGGTGATGCTGATCGAGCGGCAGCCCAAGATGCTCCGCCCGGACCGGGTGCCGGCCGCCGAGTGGGTGCTCGCCGACGCCTGCGAGGTGGCCAGCCTGGAGGAGGCCAACGTCGCCGGCTGTGACGTGGTGGTGGCCGCCACCGGTGACGACAAGGCCAACCTGGTGGTCTCGCTGCTGGCCAAGACCGAGTTCGCGGTGCCCCGGGTGGTGGCCCGGGTCAACCGGGCCGAGAACGAGTGGCTCTTCACCGAGCAGTGGGGCGTCGACGTCGCGGTCAGCAAGCCGCGGGTGATGGCGGCCCTGGTCGAGGAGGCGGTCACCGTCGGCGACCTGGTGCGGCTGATGACCTTCCGGCAGGGTGAGGCGAACCTGGTGGAGATCACGCTGCCGCCCACCGCGCCGTACGTCGGCCAACCGATCCACCAGGTGCCGCTCCCCCGGGACGCCGCCCTGGTCGCCATCCTGCGCGGCAAGCGGGTGCTGGTGCCGAGCCCGGACGACCCGATCGAGGCGGGCGACGAGCTGATCTTCGTCTGCACCGCCGACGTGGAGGACGAGGTCCGCGGGGTGATCCTCGGCCCGGACAGCGTCGAACGCACCCGCGGCGCGGGCTGAGTCCGGTCGCCCACCGCCGGCCGTTGGACAGGCGGCCGGCGGGATCAGGCGCCGGGCAGCGGCGTCGGAGCCGTCTCCCGGGTCACCCGGCGCACCGTCCAGACCGTGATGAGCAGCAGCAGCGCGTACGGCGGGTAGCCCAGCGCGAGCCGGGCCACGCCCAGCGCGGTGTCCTGGTGGGCGAGGTAGAGAGCGGCCTGCACGCCCACCTTGGCCAGCCAGACCGCCCCCCACAGCACGGTGAGCTGCGTGAAGGTGCGCACCAGGCGAGGATCGTCCCGCCACTCCGAGCGGCCCCGGGCGACCAGCACCGACCAGATCCAGCCCACCAGGGGCTGCCGGACGGCCGCCGAGACGAGCAGGGCCACGCCGTACCCGATGCCGTAGAGGATGCCGGGCAGGTAGAAGTCCCGCTCGTCGCCGGTACGCCAGGCGATGGCGGCGCCGATGGCGATGCCGAACAGCCCGTTGACGGCGTGCCGGACGGGCCGGCGCTGGGCCAGCCGCAGTCCGGCGATCAGCAGCGCCACGGCCACCGAGGCGATCACCGCCGGCCGCAGCTCCCCCACGACGTTGGCGATCACGAAGACCACCACGGGGATGCTGGACTCCACCAGCCCACGCCAACCGCCGAGCTGGTCGGCCATCTGCTCGGCCATGCTGGGCAGCCGCTCGTCGTCCTGCGGGCCGGCCTCCGGCTCTGCGGCCGGGCGCTGTCCGGTCGTCACTTCGGCGACTCCAGCTCGTAGTACGGGTTGTAGATGACCTTGCGGTCGTCCCGGATGGCCACCCGGCCCCGGGCGGTCAGGTGCCGGCCGGGCTCGATCCCGGCGATGTGCCGCCGGCCCAGCCAGACCAGCGTGACCACGTCGCTGCCGTCGTAGAGGTCCGCCTCCAGCGTCGGCAGGTTCGTCCGAGGCGTGTAGACCACCGTGCGGAGCCGCCCGTTGACCGAGACCACCTGGCCCCGCATGCACTGCCGGGCCGGCATACCGCCGGACTCGGCGCTCTCCCGGCGCAGCTCCTGCGCCTCGATCTCGGCTTCGCTCGCGGTGAGCCGCTGCAGGAGCCGCCGAAACGACACCCGGCTCTCGTGGGTCGTCATGACCTCCGCGTCACCTCTCACGCTGGCCGGTCGACGCCGGCGCTGGCTCGGCCCCGGAATGCCGGAACCGTCCCGCCAGAGTACGCCGATCCGACCTTCCGGCGGAGTCGGCGTCCGACCGGTACCCGACCGGCGTACCGCCGGAGCCGCCGGGCACACCACGGGCCCGGCACCGTCGACGGGAGCCGACGGGACCGGGCCCGGTACGGGTTCCGCGGCCGGCTCAGGCCTCGCGCTGGCCCGGGGCCGGGTTCTCCTCGGGGTTGCCCTGCTCGGCGACCTCCCGGGGGAGCCGCAGCGGCAGCGGCTCGCGCACCGGCTTGGCCTCGTGCCCCCGGTCGACCACCAGGCCGTCCAGACAGAGCGCCAGCGGGCCCGCCGCCGTCGGGTCGGTGGCCGCGGCGCCCTGGTAGACGCCCCGGACCATCCAGCGCGGCCCGTCGATGCCGACGAAGCGCAGGTTGGTCAGGCCGTCGGGGGTGCGGACCCGGGCGTGCAGCTCGGGGCCGTACTCGCCCTCGACCTCCTGGGCGGCGGCGCCGTCGTTGAAGAGCGACTGGCGGATCTCCTCGCGCACCTCGTCCCAGATGCCCTCGGAGCGGGGTGCGGCGAAGACGCCGAGCTGCAGGGCGTTCTGCCCGTGCACCAGCACGACCTGCTGGATCACGCCCTGCGGGTCGGCCTGCACCCGCACCTCGACCTCCGGCACCGCCGGGATCTGGAGGCTGCCCAGGTCGAGCCGGGGCACGTCCGTCGGCGCCTCGGAGACGTCGTACGGCCCCCGGGACGGCACCTGCGAGGTCGACTCGTCGTCGTACGAGTCGAGGCCCTCCGTGGCCCGCTCGTCACTCGCGTGCCGGCCACCCTCGGCCCGCTTTCGGGAGAAGATCACTGCGCCCACCCTCCGCTGTTCGCACTCACCCTGCCACCTCTTCCGTCTGCCCGGCCGCCCGGCCCGGCGATTCGAGCCGTCCGGCCGAGGCGTCCGGCTCGTCCCGGCGCTCCTGCGCGACGGTCGGCGCCGGGACCAGGCCGGCGTGCCCGCCGGTCGATCCGTGTCCGCCGGTCCCGCGCCGGGACACGGGCAGTTCGGCCACCGGCTGGAAGTCGGCCTGAGCGACCCGTTGGACGACGAGCTGCGCGATCCGATCTCCCCGGCTGATCTTCGCCGGCGTCTCCCGATCATGGTTGATCAGGTTGACCAGGATCTCACCCCGGTAGCCGGCGTCGACCGTACCGGGCGCGTTCAGCACCGTCACGCCGAGCCTGGCCGCCAACCCCGATCGGGGATGCACCAGACCGACGTACCCCTCGGGCAGCGCGATCGCCACGCCGGTCGGGACCAGGGCGCGGCCGCCGGGCGGCAGCTCGACGTCCACGGCGGCCACCAGGTCCGCGCCGGCGTCACCGGGATGGGCGTACGCCGGCAACGGCAGCTCGGGGTCGAGCTGCCGTACGGGCACGGGTACGGCGTCTGTCACGGTCTTCCTCTTCCGTCCGGTCCAAGGGTGACCCTGCCATCCTGCCGCCTGGCGGGGCCGGCGCGCGCCGTACCCTCGGACTGTGAGCGTGTCGCCATCCTCGTCCTCCGCCCCGGCCCCGTCGGCGGCGCGAACGGAGTACGCCGAGCGGCTCGGAGTGCCCTGGTGGTACTGGCTGGCCGGCCTCGCGTTCGCCGGGCTGCTCGCCGCCGAGCTCTGGATGGGCGCGTCCGGGCTGCGCTCCTGGCTGCCCTTCCTGCTGCTGCTGCCGGTGACCGCGGCCGCCCTGGCGTGGCTGGGCCGGATCCGGGTCGCCGTCCGGGACGGCGAGCTGCGGGTGGACGACGCCCGCCTGCCGGTGCGGTTCGTCGCCGACGCCGTTCCGCTGGACGCCGCCGGCCGCCGCGAGGTGCTCGGCGTCGGATCGGACCCGCTCGCGTTCGTGGTGCAACGCCCGTGGGTCGGCGGCGCGGTGCAGGTGGTCCTCGACGACCCGGCCGACCCGACCCCGTTCTGGGTGGTGAGCAGCCGGCACCCGGTCGAGCTGGCGGCGGCGATCATGGCCGCCCGCGACGCCGGCTGAGCCGGTCCACCCGGGCCGGCACCCGAGGTAACGCTCGCCGGCGGTGGATCAGGGCAGCGCCGGCCGCGACCCGGGCAGGTCCCGCCCCTTGCGGCGGAGGTCCCGGCGGAGCTCGTCGGCCAGGGTACGGGTGGACCGGCGGTTGAGGTAGCTGGCCACGGCGGCGCCGGTGAGGAACGGCCCCAGCGTGGTCAGGTTGCGGCCGAAGCGCTTGAGCAGCGCGTTCTGCAGCTCCCGGCGGGCGGCGGTGCCGAGCACCGCGCTCACTCCGACGCCCGGCATCATCGGATTGATCCCCCGCTGGCTCGACCAGGACTGCACCAGGGCGACGGAGCGCTGCGTCCCGCCGGTGGGCAGCGGCACCCCGTGGATCTCGTGCAGCTCCCCGATCAGCTTGAGCTCGATCGCCACGACGGCGACCGTCTCGGCGGCCAGCAGCACGGGCGCGGAGAGCAGGGTGGGGGTGACCGCCCACTCGACGGCGGCGACCCCGCCGCCGGCCGCGCCGACGCCGGCGGTGGCCCGGGCGGCGTTGCGGACCAGCCGCTCGGCCAGCTCCTCGTCGTCGAGTCCCGGGAAGTGCCGACGCAGGGTGGACAGGTCACGGATCGGTACGTGCGGGGCGACGTCGGCCACGGTGTCCACCATCCAGCGGACCGCGGCCTTCGGCTTGAACAGGTCGGCGAGGCCGCGGGCGCGCGCCTGCCCGACCAGGCGGGTGAGCAGTTGCCGGCGGCGGCCGGGCTCGATGTCGTCCGCGGTCAGCGCGGCGACGGTCGCGCCGAGCTGGTCACCCTCGGACCCGACCGGTCCGCCCACCGGCTCGTTGCCCGTCCCGTCGGCAGCGGACCCGCCGGCCCGCTCGCTGCGTTCGCTCACCCGTCCGCCCTCCCGGAGTCGCTGCCGTGGAACCGCCTGATACGAGTCAAGCAGCTCCCCGCCGCCGGCGCAGCGCAGCTCGAACAGCGGCGGCCCCGTCATGGAGGCCGCCGCCCGTGACACGCGTCCGGATCAGACGCACTCTCGGCAGATCAACTCGCCGTTGCGCTCGACCGCCAGCTGGCTGCGGTGGTGGACCAGGAAGCAGCGGGCACAGCGGAACTCGTCCTGTTGCATCGGTAGGACCTTGACCGTGAGCTCCTCGTCGGCCAGGTCGGCGCCGGGCAGCTCGAAGCTCTCGGCCACCTCGGCCTCGTCGACGTCCACGGCGCCCGACTGTGAGTCGACGCGTCGGGCCTTGAGCTCTTCCAGGCTGTCCTCGCCGAGGTCGACCTCGTCGCGACGCGGGGCGTCGTAGTCGGTGGCCATCGGTTTCACTCTCCCATATCGATATGGTCGCTTCCGGTTTGTAACGCCGGACGACGCTGTTTCGGTTCCACTGGCCGGCCACCTTCTCTGTCGGTCACCCGACCCGACGACCGGTTGGCCGCAGCCGCCAGAGAAACTCCCCCAGCGAGCGCGGAACCATACCCCCCCTTTGGGCGAGGCATGTATACCGCCCTCGCGGCAGAGATGTACGCCCCTGCACCCGAAGTTGTTCCCAATGTGACTCAGGCGACACGAAGATAGGGGTAGTAGTACCCCGTTCCCGGGTGGCGCGCCGGTATGTCGGACTGTTTCCACGCCACGGCCGGACAACCGTTAACCTCAGCGGCGTACTCGACGGCCGGCGGAGCGTACCGACCGCCGGCGGCCGCCACCACCCTTCCACCGTCCGGGGAGCGCGAGATGAGTTTTGCGCGAGTGCGAGCACTCGTTGTCGTCGGTCTGCTGGCGGTCCTCGCCCTGGTCTTCGTCGTCATCGCCCTGGTCAAGGACACCCAGAGCGACGTCGCCACCGCCGAGAGCTGCCCCAAGGGCTGGCCGCTGTCCGACATCACCCTCCGCGAGCCCAAGGACGTGAAGATCAACGTCTACAACGCCACCGACGAGGTGGGTCTCGCCGGCCAGGTGGCGGACGACTTCCGCTACCGGAAGTTCCAGGTCAAGAAGGAAGGCAACGCGCCGAAGAAGATCGACGACGTCGCCGTCCTGCGCTTCGGCCCGAAGGGCGTCGGCTCGGCGCACCTGCTGCGGGCCTATTTCCTCAACAACACCAAGCTGGACCCCGACCTGAAGCGCAAGGACGACACGGTCGACGTGATCCTCGGCAACAGCTTCCAGCAGTTGGCCACCACCACCGAGGTCAACCAGTCCCTCGGTGACCTCGGCTCGCCGGAGGCCCTGCCCGGCACGTGCCCGATGCCGGTCAAGAACTAGACCGGACGCCCACGCCGGCGATCTCTCAGGGGCCGCCGGAGGCGTCGAGGGCGGACAGCCGGGTGTGCAGCGGCTCGAAGAGCGCCGGCGGTGCGGCGATGACCAGGTCCGGCCCGGCCGGCCGACCGTCCAGGCCGGTGACCCGCAGTCCGGCCTCGGTGGCGACCAGCCCACCGGCGGCCAGGTCCCACGCGGCCAGCCCCTTCTCGTAGTAGACGTCGACGCGCCCCTCGGCGGCCAGGCAGAGATCCAGCGCGGCGGCCCCCAACCGCCGGATGTCCCGTACGTGCGGGATCAGTTCGGCGACCACCCGGGCCTGGTGCGCCCGGCGGCCGGCGTCGTAGCCGAACCCGGTGGCGACCAGCGCCTGGCCCAGGTCGGTCTCGGTGGAGCAGCGCAGCCGCTCCCCGTCCCGCCAGGCCCCGCCGCCGGCCGTGGCGGTCCACTCCTCACCGGTCGCGACGTTGCGGACCACACCCGCCACCACCCGGCCGTCGACCTCGGCGGCGAGGGAGACCGCGCAGTACGGCAGCCCGTAGAGGTAGTTGACCGTGCCGTCGATCGGATCGATGATCCACCGCACGCCGCCGGCCTCGGCCGGGCCGGTCTCCCCGGCGCCGTACTCCTCGCCGAGGACCGCGTCCTCCGGACGGACCCGGCGCAACGTGTCGACGACCTGCCGCTCCACCGCCCGGTCGGCGGCGGTGACCACGTCGGTGACCGTGCTCTTCGTCGCGGCCACCGAGACCCCCTCGGCCCGCATCCGGTGCGCGGTGGCGGCCGCGTCCCGGGCGACGTCGATCGCGATCTCCAGAAGTTCCTGCGGCGGCGCCGTGCGGATCATGTTCGTCCCCTTCCCGTACGACCGGGGCCTGCCCGACCGCGCGCGAGTATCATCCTTTCAAAGTCCACATCTGCGCCGAATCGGCGGTCCACGCCGCCGGTACCCGTGCGGCGCAGGATGATCGCCGCAGACGGCGTTACAATTCACCCCTACCCACGCGCCACGGACCGCCAACGACCGGCCGGCCCGGGACACGAGGGTCCTTCAACCACATCGCCCGGCACTGTGCCCCGCGCTGCGCCGGACGACCCGGCCGTGCTCGCTCATCGCCTCCGGAAGGTCATTCGTGACAGAACCCCGCCACATCGGCGCCGACGTACGCTCGCTCACCGACACTCTGATCACCCACGCGCAGAGCGCCGGCGGTCAGTTAACGTCGGCCCAGCTCGCGCGCACGGTCGAGTCCGCTGAGGTGACTCCGGCCCAGGCCAAGAAGATCCTGCGCGCGCTCTCCGACGCGGGGGTGACCGTGGTGGTCGACGGCTCGGCGAGCACTCGCCGCCGGGTCGCAGCCGCCCGTGCGGCCACTCCGGCATCGCGGGCCACCACCGCCAAGACCACCAAGAAGGCGGCCCCGCCGGCACCCAAGCAGGCACCCGCCGCCGACGAGGAGGCC
>JBARAE010000435.1:0-6085 GCA_049791715.1 Micromonospora sp. | reverse complement strand
CGCTGGCGCCGGCGCCGCCCCGCCCACCGAGCACCGCGATCATGCGGGCGCCGACGCGGCTGGCCGGGTCAGGCCCGCACTCGGTGAAGCGGTCGACCAGCCACGGTTCGGCGGCGGGCAGCGTCGCCACGTGTTCGGCACCGATCAGCTCGGCGATCTCCGCACCGGGGTCGAGCTGACCGGAGCGGCCCACCAGCACCATCCAGGGGCGGCGCGGCAACCGGGCCCGAAGGCACGCCTGCGCCTGGTCGCTGCCGACGAGCACCAGCGGAGCCGGCAGCCAGCGGGCGCGGGCGGCGGCCGGGTCGGCGGCGAGCTCCACCTCGGTCCCGCCCGCCGCGGCGAGCCGGAGCAGCTCGTCGAGCAGGTCGCCGTCGGCGGTGACGAGCAGGGGCAGGCGGCGGTGCGGTGGAAGCGGGGTACGGGGTGGCATGGCGGCCTCCAGCGGTCGGCTCGGGGTGCTGGGGCAGAGCCTGCTGCGGCTCCGCTCGCCCCATCGCCCGCCCGCCGTCGGCTGTGGACAAAGACGCCGCCTGTGGACAGTCCCCCGCCGGCGAAGCGATCTGTTATGGACAGTTATCACCGCCGGCAAATATCAACAAGGTTGGTAATTGCGGGGCCGAATAGCGCTGCCGGAGCCAGCCGTGTCACACCACTGACCTCGTGCGCCGGAGCGCTGGCCAGGCGGCCACCACCAGCCCGACGATCGGCGATCGAGGTCGGAAACCGTTGGTTTGCATCGGCGACAATGTGGCGACTCGCAACCATTGACGACAGGGATTCTCTGGCGCGCATAATCGATTTCCCGTGCCGCCGGGTGAGCGGCACCGGCACTCGGGATCGGGGCCATGACGGATTCACCGGACGGCACGCACGGGCTCGACCCGCGCCGGCGCCCGTATGGCGAGCGGCGCCGCCGGGACGTACCGGCGCTGCAGGCGCCCGCGTCGCTCCGGGACGGGCGGCACCGGGGCGGTCCGGACGCGGAGCCGGTGAGCCGCCTCGGCGGAGTGATCCGGTACGAGGGACCCCTGTCGGATCTGTCGCCGGCGACCCTGACCGCCGTGGCGGTCGGTCTGATCGTCGTCGTGGTCGTCGGGGCCCTCACCTTCTTCTCCCCGTCACGCCACCCGGAGTCGCAACCCCCGGCCGCCGAGGGGACGGCCGACCTCGGTTCCCCCGAGGTACCCGAGCCGGAACTCCCCCCGACCATCTCCTTCTCCCCCGCGCCGGTCTCCCTCTCGACCCGCGCGTCGATGCCGTCCCGGGCGCCTTCGCCAACCCACCGTCCGACCCGCACCGGCACGCCGAGCGCGCGCCCCTCGGCGTCCCCCAGTTCGCCGAAGCCGCAGCCGACCCAGCCCCGCCCGGGTGAGCTGATGGCGTTGCCGGCGTCCCAGGAACCGAGCCTGAGGTCGTCCGGGGATGGTCCGAAGACCTTCGTCGACTTCGTCAACGCCCGCCCCGAGACGGTGGTCGTCTACTGGCTCGACTACGGCGGCCAGCGCCAGCAGTACGCCGTACTCCAGCCGGGCCAGTGGTACCGGCAGCAGACCTACGTCGGCCATCCGTGGGTGGTGACCAGCGCGCAGGGCGTCGGGTTGGCCTGCTTCCTGCCGGCGTACGAGACGCTCCGCGCGGTGGTCAGGTAGGAGGCCGCGGTTCCGGCAATGGGCAGCCTGCTCGTCGCCGCAGCCCTGAGCGGTGACCAAGCCTGACCACGGATCGCCGGCTCAACGGCCGTCGCCTGATCCTCGCCTGAGAAGCAGCCAAAATCCGCCGTACGCTGCCACGCCGAGTAGCACCAGCCCACCGCTGTGGGGCATCCCGTCGATCAGTCCGGCAAGGACCGAGGCGGTGGACAGGTACAACCAACCAGCCACGCGGCGACCCTACCGGCCCTGGACGCGTTCACCGTGGTCCGGAATGAGGTACGTGCGAGCGGCTGTCTCCTGTGCGCCCTGGACCGCCGCGGCCCGCTGGGGCATGGATCGAGGAGGCTGCCCTACCGTGAGCCCGTGGAACTCGGGACCTTCGCCGGCTTCGGCCTGCTGATCTGTGCGGGACTTGGCCTGGACCTGGTCCTCGTCGGCAGCCCCGAGCCCGCTCCCGCTCTGGCCCCTCCGCTTGCAAGGCGCTTCCTTCGGGGTCTTGGCGTCCAGGCGTCCATGCCGCCAGGGAAGGCTGTACACGAGGACGAGAAGCGGCTGGGCTGCGGCGGAGTGCTCAGCAGGGAATGGGACGACCCCCGCCGGGGGAGCCTGGTCGGCGTTGTCGGCGAGTACCAGCGGGTGTCTCTTCTTGTGGTCCGCCCTCGGTGTCGCGCCGTCTTCGGCCGTTGGTGTCGGTTGCGCGTCACTGCGTGTGCTGACTTCCTGCTGACTCGGGGCGGTACGCAGGGCGAGACCGGCGCTTGCTAATCGACCGAACGAGTCACTGAACGCCACGCGTCGAGCGTCCACGCGAGGTCGGTGGTGTCTGCGCTGACGAAGACCGTTTTCCAGGTACATCGCGCCAGTGAAGCTGTAGCCGTAGAGGGTGTACTCCCACCCTGCGGGCCCACGATAGTGCGCAGATCCGCGCACCCGGGACAGCCAGAACCCGACTGGCTGCTGGGGAGTTCGCGTCAGTTGGGCCGGTAGGAGGCGAGGAACGCCTGGGCGCCGGCGTCGGCGTAGCGGTCGAGGGCGGCGGGGTCGGGTCGCTCGGTGTCGCCGCAGAGCATCATCCGGTTGAGGGGGATCGACATCACCAGCCAGTTGAAGTGTTCGGCGGCCAGCTGCGGGTCGTCCAGCCGAAGCTGGTTGCGGGCGGCGAGACTTTCGAAGGCGGCGGCGAGCGCGTCGATGGTGCGCCCGGGACCGCGTTGGTAGAACAACCGGCCCAGCTCGGGGAACCGGCCCGCTTCGCCGATCACCAGGCGGCGCAGCTGCATCACCCGGGGCTGGCTCACCTGGGAGACCAGCGCGCGCGCCAGCTTCTGCAAGTCGGCCTCGAGGTCGCTGCTGTCGGGCAGACTCGCCACCTGGCGTGCGACCGGGTCACTGACCAGTTCGACTGTGCCGGTCACGATCTCGCGGAACAGGCTCTGCTTGTCGGTGAACTGTTTGTACACGGTCTGCTTGGACACCGCCGCCGCGGCGGCGATCTGGTCCATGCTGGTGGCCAGGTAGCCATCGCGCAGAAACAGCGTGCTGGCCACGTCCAGGATCGCCTGGCGCTTTCGCGCGGTCCGGGTCTGCCCGTCGGATGCCGTGGTGGTCTCTGTCACGCCGCCAACAGTACTGGACAGTCCAGTACTAGGCGAGTACGGTACTAGACCGTCCAGTTCCACTCGGCCGATGCGCGAGGTTCTCATGTCACAGGCGTCATCCCTGCCGCGGCCCCGGGTCCTGCTCAGCGGCCTGGCCTACGTCGAGTCACCCCGTTGGCACGACGGCCGGCTGTGGTTCGCCCATTGGGGTACCGGCGAGATCGTCGCGGTCGCGCCCGACGGCAGCAGCGAGGTCGCGGCGTCCGGCCCGCCCGGCCTCGGCTGGTCCATCGACTGGCTGCCCGACGGCCGCCTACTGGTTACCGGCGAGGATCTCATGCGGCGGGAACCGGACGGGTCGATGGTCCTGCACGCCGATCTCAGCGGACTGGCGCCGTTCTGGAACGAGCTTGTCGTGGACGGCCGCGGCAACATCTACGTCAACAGCATCCGCTTCGGCTTCCGCGCAGGCGCGCCACCGGAGTCCGGGATCATCGCCTTGGTCACCCCGGACGGGACAGCGCGCGAGGTCGCCGGTGACCTGGAATTCCCCAACGGCATGGTAGTGACGCCAGACAACAAAACGCTGATCGTCTCCGAGTCGTTCGCCGGGCGGCTGACCGCGTTCGACATCGCTGCCGACGGCAGCCTGTTCAACCGCAGGACATGGGCCGACGGCCTCGCACCCGACGGCATCTGCATGGACGCCGACGGCGCGATCTGGGCCGGGGCCGCCGACGTCGCCATCGCCACCGGCCGTGCCGACTCGCCACAGGGCGCCGTCGTCCGGGTGCACGAGGGCGGCAAGGTGACCGACCGAATCGAACACGAGCAGGTCATTTTCGCCACCATGCTCGGCGGCCCAGACCGCACGACCCTGTTTCTCCTCGCGGCCGAGTTCCGCGGCGTCGAGCACATGGACGAATCGGTCGCCGCCCGCACCGGCCAAGTGCTCACCGCAACAGCGCCGACGCCCGGCGCCGGCCGGCCATGACCGGCATCCGGACCTCCTCACCGGCACTCCCAAGTCGAGCTCACCCTGCCTAACCTCGGCCTGGCCAACGGCCGACCGACATGCTTGGCTACTCGGCCTCACGATGGCAAGCAAAAGGCCCGGGTCACGATCGGCAATCAAGCCGGTGACCTGGGCCTTTCCATGGAGCTGCCGGACGGAATCGAACCCTCGACCTACGCATTACGAGTCGATCCCCAGGTGCTGGTCCGCCGCCTGGTCCTCCTCCTCGACTTGCCGCCTGGGTCCGGGGTTGTCCGTTGCTGCTCGCCGGTTTGGCTGCTCGCTTAGCTGCTCGGCCGGCAGGACGGGTGCGAGCCATCTTCAAGGGAACCTCGCAACTCGCCACCGGTCTGGCTACGCTACGGCGCTATGGGCGAGTTCTTCGACGCCGTCGAGCGAGCACAGCTCAGCGACCTGTTCGATGAGCTCGGTCCCCAGGCACCGACGCTCCTTGAACCGTGGACGACCCGCGATATCGCCGCGCACCTGGTCCTCCGCGAGCGTGACTACCTCGCCGGCCCCGGGCTTGTCCTGCCCGGGACGTGGGGCCACTTCGCTGAACGGCGAAGAAGTGCGCTCGCGCTCAGAGACTTCACCTGGCTCAGCGCGACCTTCCGATCGGGACCGCCGCCAGGCTTCTTCCGCATCGGATGGGTTCGCCGGGTTCCCAACCTCAACGAGTTCTTCGTCCATCACGAGGACATACGCAGAGCCAACGGTCGCGATCCCCGAACCAACGAGCCTGCAATGGACGAGGCACTGTGGCGCAACGTCACTCGCGGGGCCTGGTTCCTCTCCCGGCGACTGAAGGGCGCGGGACTCGAGCTTCAGTGGGCAGGGACCGCTCATACCGTTCGAGCACGGCCCGGGGAACCTACTGCCCGCATCGCCGGACCTCCAGGCGAACTGCTGCTCTACCTCTTCGGCCGACAGAGCGCAGCACATGTCGAGGTGAGCGGACCTGACGCGGCGATTGGAGTCGTGCGCCGTGCACGATTCGGCATGTGACAGGAATCCCGGCCTCGGCCAGGTTGGTTGCGGTTGGCAGCGTGCCAGCCGGCACACGGTTTAGGAAGGGATGTAGCGCTGTCTGTACCACCGCTCGCCCTACCAGGACATACGCCCGACGGCTCCTCATCGATGCGCTCGATCATTCCGCGCATGTTCCGGATCTTGCTAAGCATCCCGCCCGATTCCCAGGAGAGGGGCGACATGGCGACGATCCGCCGCACCCCGACGGCCCGAGCGGTCGCCGTACAGCGCGGCTAGCGGTGGCCGCGGGGCTCCTGCTGTCCGCCGGATGCACGTCCCCAGCACCCGCACCACGGGTAGAGGCCAGCACCGCCCCGCCCCGGAAGCTGTACGCCCCGGAAGCCCTCCTGGGTATGCCGAAGTCTCTTGACAGGCAATTGAGAAACGCCGCCCAATCCCAGTTGGACCAGCTGAAACGGCAGGTCGGCGAACCGACCAGCGCGATCGGCTGGGCCCACGGAGGCGAAACGCTGGACGCGAATGCCCTGTTCGTCAGTGGCGCGTCAGGGAAAGTCGCCGACCCAGCCGACGCCGTGGACGGTGCGCTGCGGCCATACCGGATCACCAATATCGAGACCGTTGACGCTGGCGAACTCGGAGGCGAGGCCCGGTGCGGGCAGGGACGCACTGAGGACGGCAGCTACATGACCACATGCGGTTGGGCGGACAGGGAAACGATTGGAATCGTCGCCTTCGTCTCTTCGCGGCCCCAGGGCGACCGCACCGCCGACTTCCTCACCGTGCGAGGCCAACTGGAGCGTCCGGCCGCCTAACTTCGCCAGAGA
>JBARAE010000434.1:0-6225 GCA_049791715.1 Micromonospora sp. | reverse complement strand
CGGCTGACCGGCGGCCGCCGGAGCCGCGGCGAGGGCCGCGTCGCCGCTCACGAGCCGCCCCGCAGCAGCCGCACCATCGAGGGCAGCACCCCGGCCGCCATCACCAGCTGCCCGGCGAGGTAGGCGACACCGACACCGAGGACCCCGAACTCGGCCATCGCGACCAGCGCCAGCGAGACGACCAGCGTGCTCGTCGCCGCGTGGACGACGATGATCCGCCCTACCCGGCGCTGCACCCGGCACGCCGCGACGAAGACGATCAGCACCAGGCGGGGCAGCACCGCGACGGCGAAGAGCCGCAGCACGCCCGAGCCGGTCGAGGCGTAGCCGTTGCCGAAGAGGGTCAGCAGCAGCGGCGCCGACACGCAGAGCAGGACGACCGCCGGTACGAACAGGAGCAGTCCCCGCCGCAGCACCTGCCGGGCGTACGCCGGCAGTCGCGACTCGTCGGCGGAGGCCTCCACGGTCAGGGAGGTGCCGAAGTGGTACGCCACCAGCTCCAGGGAGCCGCCCAGCAGCCAGGCGACGTAGAACACCCCGTTGGCCTCGGCGCCCAGCCTCGCCGTCACGATCAACGGCAGGGCGTTCGTGCCCGCCTGGAGGAAGAGGTACCCGACGTAGTCCAGCGCCACGAACCTGGCGAGCACCCGGCGACCCGGGAGCGTGGCCCCCGTACCCCGCTCGCGCAACCGGGGCAGCAGCCGGCGGAACACCAGCACGTTGACCGGGACGAGCGCCACCACCACCGCGAGGTTCCAGGAGACGAAGATGCCCAGGCCGGGCAGGGCGCCGGCCAGCAGCACCAGCAGCACGATCTTGAGGATGCCGAAGGCGGTGTTCTCGACCGGGACCCACACCACGCCCCGCAGGGCGGTGAGCACGCTGTCCTGGAGGGTGAAGACGCACCAGGCGGCGACGGAGAGGGCGAACACCACCGCGAGCAGGGGAGTGCGGTGCAGAAAGTCCAGCCGGCCGGCCACCAGGGGAGCGATCAGCAGGAACCCCGCGCTGAGGGCGAGCGCCGCCAGGCAGCTGACCGCGTACGCGTAGCCGACCAACCGGCCGGCGCGCTCCGCCGCGGTCGGCAGGAAGCGGGCCAGCGCCCCGTTCAGATTGAGCTGGGAGAGGTTGCTCAGGAACGACATCGTCGACACCATCGCGGCGCCGATGCCCAGCTGGGCCGGTGAGTACAGCCGCGCCGCCAGAGCCCAGTACGCGATGCCGAGCACCGAGCTGACTGCCGTGTTGAGCATCAGCGCGTAGACGTTGCCGTTCAGCGGATCGCGCAGGTGCCGGCGCAGCCGTACGCCGATCGGCGCGGTGACCGTGCCGACGCCGGGAGCCGCGGCGCCGGCCGTCGCGTTCGCGGTTCCGGCACGTGGGGCGCTCACCGGGTCACCTCTCCTTCCCGTCCGTGGTGCTCTCTCTCCCCGCCGTCACGAGGCCGGCTGGCCCGACCGCGGACGCGCGGCGTGCACCAGGTGCCGGGCCCGCCGGTACGCCCGCCAACCCCGGGTGCGCAGATGCTCACCCCGCCAGGCCAGCGGCCGGCCGATGCCGTCGAGCAGGGCGGCGATCCCGGCCACGCCGGTGTCCCGTTCGATCAGCACCCGGGCGATGGCGAAGACGTCGTCGCCGGGGTGGCTCAGCGCGTTCTTGACTGCGCAGGCGGACGAGTAGCCGGCTGCCCGCACCGCGGTCCGCACCGCCGGGCTGTGGTAGCCGTACGGGTAGGCGAACGACGCGACCGGCGTCCCCAGCCCGTCCTGCAGCACCTGGCGGCTCCCCGCGATCTCCCGGTGCAGGTCCGCCGAGCGGAGGCAGTCGAGCGCCTGGTGGCTCCGGCTGTGTGACCCGATCTCCACCCCGGCCGTCCGCAGCTCCCGGAGCTGGTCCCAGTCAAGCGACAGATCGCCGCCCGGCGGCGGCGCCACGCCGACACGGGCCGCAATGACGTACGCGGTCGCCGTGAGCCCGTACCGGCGTAGCACCGGCATTGCGGTCTCGGCGAGGTCCGGGAAGCCGTCGTCGAAGGTGATCAGCACCGGTAGCGGCGGCAGCGGCGCCGATCCGCGCAGCAGGTCCGCGTACCCGCTCACCGTCATCGGCGTCCGCCCGCGCTGCCGGATCAGCGCCATCTGCTCGTCGAAGTCGCCGGGCGACACCGACCAGCGCAGCGTGCCGTCGCGGCGTTCGTCGCCGATGCTGTGGTAGCAGAGGACGGGTACGACAACCCTCGGTTGCTGGTTCACCGGCGGCTCCGTCCGGCTCGGGCCGCCGCGGCGGCGTAGTAGGCGGGCCCGAGGGCCATCCCGCACAGTTCGAGGGCGGTCAGCGACGCCGGATAGTCGTCCCGCTTGCGGCCGTTCTTCTCCGAACCGGGCCGCACCGCGTAGGCGACGCCCCGGGGCAGCCGCCCCAGCAGTTCCCGCCGGGCGGTGGGGTCGGTGGCCAGGCACTTGGCCAGGACGGCGCCGAGCCCGATCCCGTACCGGTACATGGTGCGGCGCAGGGCTCGCAGCTCGCGGCGGTGGGTGTGCCAGACGACGGCCGCCGGCTCGTACGTCAGGGCATGCCCGGCGAGCACCGTACGCAGCAGCACGTCGATGTCCTCGCCGGTGCGCAGCCGGGGATCGAAGCCACCCAGCCGGCGCAGCGTCTCGGTGCGGAACGCCATGTTGGCGCCGGAGCCGTACGACCCGGGCAGGTATGGGTAGAGCGACCGTGGGGACGCGGCGACCCGGTGTACGCCCTCGGCGTCGACCGTGGCGAACCCGGCCCGGTCGTACCGCCGCCGCTGGCAGCCCTTGCCGTAACCGCCGTACTGCTCCAGCCAGATCTGCGGCGGTGTCTCCAGTTCGCGGGCGAGGACCTGACCGGTCACCCCGGCCACCTCGTCGTCGGTGAAGCCGTCGACGAGGCTGCGCAGCCACCCCGGGTCCACGACGACGTCGTCGTCGGCGAAGGCCACGATCTCGCCCCGGGCCTCGGCCAACCCCCGGTTGCGGGCGTGCGCGACGCCGGGCCGCGGCTCGGCCGTGTAGCGGAACCGGGGATCGGCCGCGGCCCGCTCGGCGACGATCCGTGCCGTCTCGCCGGTCTGCGGCGCGTTGTCGACGACGACGATCTCGTAGCGGGGGTGGTCCAGCGCCGCGAGCGAGTCCAGCGTGGACGCGAAGAGCGGCGTGCGTCCGCAGGTCGGCACCACCACGCTGACGAAGGGGACCGGGTCGGCCGCCGCGGAACGGGAACGGCAGGGGGCGCCGGCCCCGATCCGGCCGGCCGGGTCCAGGTCCACCTGGTCGAGCGGGGGCAGGCCGTCCTGTCGCAGGTGCGCGTCGATCGCCGGGGAGAGCCGGTCCCGGACCGCGGCGACCAGGGCCGGCGCGGCCAGCCCGCCGCCCGGCAGCTCGACGTCGACCAGCCCGAGCGGCTGGCCGTGCAACCGGACCAGGATCTGCGCCGCGCCGTACCGGACGCCGTCCGGGCCGTCGGTGTCCGGCACGTCGGGCACCCCGTCGGAGAGTTCGACGGCGAGCACCCGGACCGGCACCGGACCGGCCGGGCGCCCGGATGCCGGCGTGCCGACCGCCGAGGAGGCGCGCAGGGCCTGGGCCGACACGTACCCGGCGGCGGTCACCAGGAGACCGGCGACGATCGCCCCCGAGCGCAGCAGCCCGCCCCCGTCTCCGGTCCGGACCTGGCGCAGCCCCCGGCGCACCCCCGCGGGCAGGGTGCGGCGGGTGTACGTCCGTTCCGTCTCCAGGCCGGCGTCGCTGCCGACCAGCCGGGCCACGACCGCCTTGGACCGCCCCTCGGAGAAGCAGCGCTGCCGGAAGTAGCGCCACGTCGCCCGGTCCACCGTCACCCGGTGGCGAACCCGGGCGGCCGGCTCGTAGAGCACCACCCCGTCCGGTTCGAGCCGGCGGATGCGGATGCAGAGCTCCGTCTCCTCGCAGCCGACGGGCGTGCGGCCGACCCGGCCGAGCGCCGGGTCGAACCCGTCGGTGCGGTCGAGAACGGACCGGCGGAAGGACATGTTGCAGCCGATGACGTTGCGGACGGGCGCGACCTCCGTCGGCTGGCCGGTGAAGCTGCACCCGACCACCCAGTCGAACTCGGGGGGCAGCCACTGCGGCCGAGCATCCTCCCAGGCCGGCACGGCGTGCCCACCGACCACGAGCACCCGCCCGTCCCGGTAGTGCGGCAGCAGCCGGGCCAGCCAGTCGGGCTCCGCCTCGGCGTCGTCGTCGAGGAAGGCGACGATCTCCCCGGTGGCCCGGGCCACCCCGGTGTTCCGGGCCGCCGACAGGCCGCGCGGGCCGCTGTTCGGCACCACCGTGAGGTCGGGGAAGGTCGCCCGGACCCGGTCCAGCAGCGCCGGATTGTGGTCCACGACCACGACCACCTGCGCCGCCGGTACGTCCTGCGTGAGCACCGAGCGGACCGCCCGGACGATCTGCGGCCAGCGCCGCTCGGTGTAGACGCAGATGACCACGGTGACGGTCAGCGCCGACCCCGGTCCGGCTCCCGTCCCCGGATCGACGGCCCCGACCAGGTCAGACGTTGACGAGGACGCGTTCGACGTTGCCGCGGATCCAGCGTGGATCGTCATGGTCACCTTCCGAATCGATGAAGAGCAGGATGTGGCGCATCCAGTAGAGGAGCAGGGCCGGTCGCGGCGGGATGCCGTCCAGCCAGGCCGCCGCCTCGTCGGCGGGGACGTCGAGCGTCCGGTCGATGCCGTGGCGCAGCGCGCGGACCACGGTCTCCCCGAGCTCGTCGCCGCGGGTCAGCCGGCGGGCGAGGACGTGCAGGTGCAGCAGGTCGTGCAGGGGGAGCTGGTGGGCCGAGGCCCGGTCCCAGTCCACGATCCCGGTCACCTGCCCGGGTGGCGTGACGGCCAGCAGGTTGCCGGGCCAGAAGTCGCCGTGGATCCACGAGGTGTGGACGGTGCGGCCGACCAGGGCGGCGATCAGCTCCTCCCGCAGCCGGCAGAGCGTGTCCCGGAGCCGGTCGCGCTCCGGGTGGGTGGCGACGTACTCCTCGAGGCGTTGGAGCGGAGCGTCCACCCAGGGCGTCACGACCACCCGGTCGAGCCGGGTGGGCTCGCGGGTGCGCTCGTGGAGGGCGCGGACGATCCGGCTCGCGGAGGCGAGCAGTGCCGCCCGGCGGGTACGGCGCAGCAGCATCCCGCTCGCCGGGGCACCCCGCAGCGCCGGCTCCACGCAGTAGTAGCGCCCCTCGACCTCGCCCTGCGCCGCGCAGGACGGCAGGACCGCCCGCAGCTCCGGCAGGCGCGGGTCGCTCCGCAGCCGGTCGAGCACCTCGGCCTGGCGTCGCAGCCCGTCGACGGCCTGGCCGGTCCACGGCACCTTGACCACGTACCGCTCGCCGGGCCGGCTGCCCCGGAGCGTGGCCACGGCGACGGACGTACTGGTGAAGGCGACGGTTTCGGTGCGCCACCGCGCGGTGTCGGTGGCGGTCGCGCGAGCCACCAGGCGGGGGGCGACGGCGGCCGTCCAGTCCCGCTCCGGCCGGTGCTGCCAGCAGGCGAGCCGGTTCCGCAGGACCGGCTGCGCCCACTGCACGGCCGCCCTCACCGGGCCGCCCGTTCGACGTAGTGTCGCCAGATCCGGCGGAGCGCGTCGGCGAGCACCAGCTCCGGCGCCCGGTCGGCGTCCACCCGCTCCAGGTGCGGGACCCGCCGGCGCAGCCGTCGGTACTGCTCGCGTTCCGCCTCGAGGTGCTCCGGGTCGTACTCGCCGGAGCGGCGGTACATGACCGGACCGGGGACGTCCAGCAGCAGCACCACGTCCGGCGCCGGGCAGAGGCGACTCAGCAGCTGGAAGTACGGCCGTTTCAGCCAGACCAGCGGCCCGCGCGGCGGCAGCAGGGCGTCGTAGACGTAGCGGTCGAAGACCACGACCCGGCCCAGCGCGCGGTGGCGCAGCGCGGCGAGATAGCGCCGCCACACCGTGAACGGCCGCAGGAGAATGCGGACACCCTGCTCGACGGCACTGCGCGGCGCCTCGTACGACGGCCAGAGGCCCATGTAGACGCGGCGGACCGGGAAGTAGAACGCCGACTGGATGCCCTGGGCCAGGGTCGACTTGCCCGAGCCGTCGGGGCCGATCAGCGCGACGCCGACGCCCCGCCGGCTCCACGCCTGCAACGGGCGTTCCACGGCGCGCAGGGCGGCCGACCCGAGCAGCCGGGTGGCCG
>JBARAE010000433.1:0-1763 GCA_049791715.1 Micromonospora sp. | reverse complement strand
GTTCCAGGGCGACCACGGCGGCGGCCGTCGGCCGGCGGGCCGGCGGTACCCGCTTGGCGCGGTGCACCTCGGCGACCGGCACGCGCAGGCGGCCCTGCGCGGTGGCCAGAGTGATGTGGGTCTCGCTCAGCTCGACCAGCTCTCCGAGAGCGTCGGAGAAGAGCGGCCGGCCTTCGCGAATCCCCACAATCCGCCGGACCACGATCCGGTGACCCACATCCTGCTGCCGGAGCACGATCGACCCCCTCCCCGGCGAGATACTAGGCTCTTACCGTCGCGGGTGATCGTGACGAGTCTGCGGAGGAGAAGACCGGTGACCTACATCATCGCCGAGCCGTGCGTGGATGTGCTCGACAAGGCATGCATCGAGGAGTGCCCGGTCGACTGCATTTACGAGGGCAATCGGATGCTCTACATCCACCCCGACGAGTGCGTCGACTGTGGTGCCTGTGAGCCGGTCTGCCCGGTCGAAGCGATCTTCTACGAGGACGACGTCCCGGAGCAGTGGAAGGACTACACCGGGGCGAACTACGAGTTCTTCGAGGACCTGGGCTCGCCCGGTGGCGCCTCCAAGATCGGCAAGATCGAGAAGGACGCTTCCTTCGTGGCGGCCCAGCCGCCGCGCGGAGAGGGCCACTGAACCGCCCCGCGCCGGTCTCGTCCCGGCTGCCCGACTTCACCTGGGACACCCTGGACGCCGCGGCCGCCACGGCCGCGGCGCACCCGGACGGTCTGATCAACCTCTCGATGGGTACGCCGGTCGACCCGGTGCCCCCGGTGATCCGCCAGGCGCTGGCCGACGCGTCGAACGCCCCGGGCTACCCGCTGACCGCCGGCACCCCCGCGCTGCGGGAGGCCATCGCGGCGTGGGTCGCCCGGGCGTGCGGCGCCGGGGTGAATGGGCTGGGGGTCCTGCCGACGATCGGTTCCAAGGAGCTGGTGGCCTGGCTGCCCACGCTGCTGGGCATCGGTCCCGGTGACATCGTCGTGGTGCCGTCCGTCGCCTACCCCACGTACGAGGACGGCGCGCGGCTGGTCGGCGCCACCACCGTACGGACCGACTCGCTGACCGCGGTCGGGCCCAGCTCCCGGGTACGCCTGGTCTGGGTCAACTCGCCCGGGAACCCGACCGGGCGGGTGCTGCCCGCCACCCACCTGCGCAAGGTGGTGGACTGGGCCCGCGAGCGCGGTGCGGTGGTCGCCAGCGACGAGTGCTACCTGCCGTTGGGCTGGGACGCCGAGCCCGTCTCGGTGCTCTCGCCCGAGGTGTGCGGCGGCTCGTACGACTCGGTGCTGGCGGTGCACTCGCTCTCCAAGCGCTCCAACCTGGCGGGCTACCGGGCCGGTTTCGTGGCCGGCGACCCGGCGCTGGTGGCCGAACTGCTCAAGATCCGCAAGCACGCCGGCATGATCGTGCCCGCTCCGGTGCAGGCCGCGATGGTGGCCGCGCTGGACGACCAGGCGCACGCCGACGCGCAGCGGGAGCGGTACCGGCTCCGCCGAGAGCACCTCCGGGCGGCGTTCACCGCGGCCGGCTTCACCATCGAGCACTCCGAGGCCGGCCTCTACCTGTGGATGACCCGGGACGAGGACTGCTGGGAGACGGTCGACTGGCTGGCCCGGCGCGGCATCCTGGTGGCCGCCGGTGTCTTCTACGGCCCCGCCGGCTCCCGCCACGTCCGGGTGGCGCTGACCGAGTCCGACGAGCACGTCGCCGCGGTCGCCGCGCGCCTCGCGGAAGAGTGAGCGACGTCGGCCGGCCC
>JBARAE010000432.1:0-2005 GCA_049791715.1 Micromonospora sp. | reverse complement strand
GTCGATCGCGGCGGGCGCGGGATGGCTCCTCGTCGCCCTCGCGCTTGACGCCGGCACCCTGCTGGGCAGCGCCGGGCCGGACCGGGCCGCCGAACGGTTCGGCACCGTGCTCGTTCCGCTGCTGGTCGGCTTCGTCGGCCAGGTGCTGCTCGGAGCGCTCAGCTACCTGCTGCCGATGGTCCTCGGCGGCGGCCCGGCGGAGTTGCGGCGGCGGATCGCCCTGCTCGACCGGCACTGGCCGCAGCGGGTGGCCATGACCAACGCCGCGCTGGCGGTATTCGCCCTGCCGAGCCCGCCGTTCGTCCGCATCACCACCTCCCTCCTGGTCCTCGCCGCGCTGGTGCAGTTCCTCGTACCGGCCGTCCGGGTCCTGCTCACCGCCCGGAGACAACCGTGAACCCGTCCACCGGTCCCACCCCCGTCCGCCCCCTCGGTGGCGTCGCCGCCGGCCTCGCCCTGGTCCTCCTCGCCGTGCTCGTCGGCGTCGCCGGGCAGCGCCTCGCCGGCGGCGACGCTCCCGGCGCGGTGCCGGCCGCCGGTCAGGTCGCCGAGACCGGGCACACCACCACCGTCGCGGTGGTGGCGGAGGGGATGCGGTTCCATCCCGCACAGATCACCGTGCCGCGCGGCGACCGGCTGGTCATCGAGCTGACCAACCGCGACGACCGACGGCACGACCTCGTGCTGGCGACCGGGGTCCGGACGCCGCTGCTGAGCCGCGGCGGCAGCGCGCGGCTCGACGCCGGCGTGATCGGCGGACCGCTGGCCGGCTGGTGCTCGCTGCCCGGCCACCGCCAATCGGGCATGACGCTGAGCGTCGACACCACCGACGCCCCGGCAGCCGGCCACGACTACCCGCCGGACCCGGCACCCGGTGCCACCACGGCCCGCATCGACCCGATGGCCGACCCCGGTCCCGCCTTCACCGCCCGGGACGCCACCGCCCCGCCGACCCCACCGGGCCGGCTGCACAAGGTCGAGTTGCGGGTCCAAGAGGTGGTGCGCGAGGTGGCTCCCGGCGTACGGCAGAAGATGTGGACCTTCAACGGCACGGTGCCCGGTCCGGTGCTGCGCGGGCGGGTCGGTGACACCTTCGAGGTCACCCTCGTCAACGAGGGCAGCATGGACCACGGCGTCGACTTCCACGCCGGCGCGGTGGCACCCGACGCGGTGATGCGACCGATCGACCCCGGCCAGCGGCTCACCTACCGGTTCACCGCCACCAGGGCCGGGATCTGGATGTACCACTGCTCGACCATGCCGATGCTGCACCACATCGGCAACGGCATGTACGGCGCCGTCATCATCGACCCGCCCGACCTGGCCCCGGTCGACCGGGAGTACGTCCTCGTGCAGTCCGAGCTCTACCTCGGCCCCGACGGTGAGCCGGGCGACCTGGCGAAGATGCAGGCGGAACGGCCCGACGCCGTCGTCTTCAACGGCTACGTCTCGCAGTACGACCACCGCCCGCTCACCGCGCGCGCGGGGGAGCGGGTGCGGGTGTGGGTCCTCGACGCCGGGCCGAACCGGGACAGCGCATTCCATGTCGTCGGCGCGCAGTTCGACACCCTCTACCGGGAAGGGCAGTGGCAGCTGCGACCGTCGGACCCGGGCGGGGCGCAGGTGCTCGACCTGGCACCGGCCGCCGGCGGGTTCGTCGAGACCGTCTTCCCCGAGCCCGGCCGGTACCCGTTCGTCAGCCACATCATGGTCGACGCGGAACGCGGTGCCCACGGCCTGTTCGAGGTCGGACCGGCGAAATAGTCAGCCTACCGGTCGGCGCGGCCGTCGGGACGGAATGCGCGGACCGCACCATCCGGTCGGGGCAGCGTCGCTACCGTCCGTGACCATGAGGACCTGGGGAGCTCCTGCGGCGCTGGCCGCCGTCCTGCTGGTGCCGGCGTTGACCACGCCCACAGCCGCCACCGCTGCCACCCGCTCCGGGGCCCCGGCCACCGTCCGAGGGGCCCGGCTCGGCACGTCGACGGCGACGACCCGGCCGCCC
>JBARAE010000431.1:0-1969 GCA_049791715.1 Micromonospora sp. | reverse complement strand
CCAAGAAGCGGGCGCAGTACGAGCGGGCCTGGGGCACGATCGAGAAGATCAAGGACGAGGACGGCGTCGTCCGCGGTTCGGTCATCGAGGTGGTCAAGGGTGGCCTCATCCTCGACATCGGGCTGCGCGGCTTCCTGCCCGCCTCCCTGGTCGAGATGCGGCGGGTGCGCGACCTGCAGCCGTACGTCGGCCGCGAGCTCGAGGCCAAGATCATCGAGCTGGACAAGAACCGCAACAACGTGGTCCTGTCCCGTCGTGCGTGGCTGGAGCAGACGCAGTCCGAGGTGCGTACCGAGTTCCTCAACAAGCTGCAGAAGGGCCAGGTCCGCAAGGGCGTCGTCTCCTCGATCGTCAACTTCGGCGCGTTCGTCGACCTTGGCGGCGTGGACGGTCTGGTGCACGTCTCCGAGCTCTCCTGGAAGCACATCGACCACCCGTCCGAGGTTGTCGAGGTCGGCCAGGAGGTCGAGGTCGAGGTCCTGGACGTCGACCTGGACCGCGAGCGGGTCTCGCTGTCGCTGAAGGCGACCCAGGAGGACCCGTGGCGGCAGTTCGCCCGCACCCACGCGATCCAGCAGATCGTGCCGGGTAAGGTCACCAAGCTGGTGCCGTTCGGCGCCTTCGTCCGGGTGGACGACGGCATCGAGGGCCTGGTCCACATCTCCGAGCTGGCCGAGCGCCACGTGGAGATCCCGGAGCAGGTCGTCCAGGTCGGCTCCGAGGTCATGGTCAAGGTCATCGACATCGACCTGGAGCGCCGCCGGATCTCGCTGTCGCTGAAGCAGGCCAACGAGGGCTTCGTCGAGGGCGAGGAGCACTTCGACCCGACCCTCTACGGCATGGCTGCCACCTACGACACCGAGGGCAACTACATCTACCCGGAGGGCTTCGACCCGGAGACGGGCGAGTGGCTCGAGGGGTACGACAAGCAGCGCGAGACCTGGGAGAACCAGTACGCCGAGGCGCGTCAGCGCTGGGAGGCTCACACCAAGCAGGTGCAGAACTCCCGCGCCGCCGACGCCGAGGCCGCTGCCAACCCGGCTCCGCCCGTGACCGGTGCCACCACCACCACCACGGCGGCCCCGAGCCGGCAGCCCGAGGAGCCGGCCGGCACCCTGGCCACCGACGAGGCGCTCGCCGCTCTGCGGGAGAAGCTCGCCGGCGGCAAGTGAGCCTGCGATGGCTTCAGCTCGACGCGTCTGACGCCGCGCCGAGAAGTCGTAGCTGACGACGACGGGCCCCGTCCCCGCGATCCGGTACACCGGGTTGCCGGGGGCGGGGCCCTCGCCTGTCTCCGGTCCGGCACCGCGACGGACTCCGTCGATCGTCGCCCGGCCCGACGTGATCGACTCCAAGTGCGGCACGTGGTCGCTTGCCCGCGATGGGACACCGCGACCTGCCGCATCCCGAGTCGATCAAAGGACCGCGCAGCGGCCGGGGGAAGGCGGTTTGGCGGCGACGGGATGATCGGGTTGACTGGTCCGGTGCTGATGGTGGGGTTGACCGGCGGGATCGGTTCCGGCAAGAGCGCGGTGGCGGCCCGGCTGGCCGCACTCGGCGCGGTGCTGATCGACGCCGACCAGGTGTCCCGTGAGGTGGTCGCCCCCGGCAGCGACGGGCTGGCCGCGATCGTCGACGCCTTCTCCGATCGGGTGCTGGACGCCCACGGTGAGCTGGACCGGGCGGCGCTGGGCGCCGTGGTCTTCGGCGACGAGCCGGCCCGCCGCCGGCTGGAGGCGATCATCCATCCGCGGGTGCGGGCGCGTACCGCCGAGCGGGCCGCTGCGGCACCCCGGGACGCCATCGTGGTCAACGACGTACCGCTGCTGGTGGAGGTGGGGCTCGCCCCGACGTACCACCTGGTGGTGGTGGTGGAGACGGCAGTGGCGACCCGGTTGGAGCGACTGGCGCGCCACCGCGGAATGGACCGCGCGGAGGCCGAGCGGCGGATCGCCGCGCAGGCCGACGA
>JBARAE010000430.1:0-2782 GCA_049791715.1 Micromonospora sp. | reverse complement strand
GGCGGGCTTGGTGGCATCGCGGTCGATCGGCACGGGCACAGTCTACGGACTGCGGTGCGGTGGGTGCTCTCGTGGTTACTGTGATGTGTCACGATGTCCCGCTCCCACCGCTGCGGCTCCGGCGCATCCCCTGTCCGATATCGCCCAGCCGGTCCCTCCGCGCTGTCACGGTCGGTCACTCGGCGGATGCGCGGGCGGCAGCCTGGAGCGCCGCGCGGACGTCGGTGACCTCGATCACCCGCATCTGCTCCGGGGCCACGCCGGTGGTGCCGGGGCCACAGCCCGGCGGCACCAGGGCCAGCCGGAACCCGAGCCGGGCCGCCTCCGCGAGGCGGCGGGGGACGGCGCCCACCCGGCGTACCTCGCCGGTCAGTCCGACCTCGCCGATCGCGACCAGATGCGGCGCGATGGCCAGGTTGAGGCCGCCGGAGGCGACCGCGAGGGCGACAGCCAGGTCGGCCGCCGGCTCCACCACCCGGATGCCGCCCACGGTGGCGGCGAAGACCTCCCGGTCGTGCAGGGTCAGCCGCTCGGTGCGCCGTTGGAGCACCGCCAGCACCATCGCCAGCCGGGCGCCGTCCAGACCGGACACCGTACGCCTCGGGGAGCCCGCCACCGTCGCGCCGATCAGCGCCTGCACCTCGGTCACCAGGGCGCGGCGGCCCTCCATCGCCACGGTCACGCAGGTGCCCGGCACCGGCTCGGAGTAGCGGGTGAGGAAGAGCCCGGACGGGTCGGCGAGGCTGCTGATGCCGCCCTCGTGCATCTCGAAGCAGCCGACCTCGTCGGCGGCGCCGAACCGGTTCTTGACGCCCCGGACCATCCGTAGCGACGAGTGCTTGTCGCCCTCGAAGTGCAGCACCACATCGACCAGGTGCTCCAGCACCCGGGGACCGGCCACCTGCCCGTCCTTGGTCACGTGGCCCACCAGGACGGTGGCGACGCCGCGCTCCTTGGCGACCGCGACCAGGGCGGCGGTGACCGCCCGCACCTGGGTCACCCCGCCGGGGACGCCCTCCGTGCCGGTGGTGGAGATGGTCTGCACCGAGTCGAGCACCAGCAGCCCCGGCTTGACCGCGTCGAGGTGGCCGAGGACGGCCGACAGGTCGCTCTCGGCAGCCAGGTAGAGCTGGTCGTGCAGGGTGCCCATCCGTTCGGCGCGCAGTCGGACCTGGCTGACCGACTCCTCACCGCTGACCACCAGCGACGGGCTGCCCGCGTTGGCCGCCCACTGCTGAGCGACGTCGAGCAGCAGCGTCGACTTGCCCACGCCCGGCTCGCCGGCCAGCAGCACCACCGCGCCGGGGACCAGGCCGCCGCCGAGCACCCGGTCCAGCTCGCTGACGCCGGTCGGCCGGGCCCGGGCCGGGGCGGCGCTGATGGTCGCGATGGGGCGGGCCGGCTCGGCGGGCATCCGGGAGCTGACGACCCGGCCGGAGACCAGCGGCCCGGTGACGGTGCACTCCACGACCGAACCCCACTCACCGCACTCCGGGCAGCGCCCGACCCACTTCGGGGGCTGGTGCCCGCAGGCGTCGCACTCGTAGGCCGGACGGGGCTCACGGGCCGACGCCCGGCTGCGGCCGGCGGTGGAACCGGCGCGCGGGGAGGTGGATCGGGAGGTGCTCACCCGTTGCACGCTAACCGGGCGGTACGACGAAACCCAGCCGGAAACGAAAACACCGCCGGCGTGGTGGTCACCACGCCGACGGTGCCGTCGACAGTTCAGCCGCGGATCAGCCGTGGCCGCCCTCGGTGCCGCCCTCCTGACCGACGCCACCCTCGCGGGAGATGACCGGCGAGGCCGGCGCGCCCGGGGTCAGCGGGACGCCGACCGCGGCCCCGGTCCTGATGGTCTTACCGTTGCCGAAGTCGAAGACCAGGTTGACCGTCTGGCCGGGAAGCAGGTTGTCCTTCAGGCCGACGAGCTGGAGGAACCGGCCGACGGTGGTGGTGAGCTGGGCGTACCCGAAGGCCGGAAGGTCGATCCGTGCCGGCTGCCCGGCCGGGGCCGACTCGCTCGCCGAGGCCGACGGGCTGGCCGAGGCCGACCCGCTGGCCGACGGGCTCGCGCCGAGCGACTGGCTCGGTGACGCGTTCGGGTCGCTCGCGGTCGGCGACGCGGAGGCGGGCTCCGTCGCGGAGACGGTCGGGCTCGGCTGCGAGCCGGCCGGCGACGAGCCGCTCAGCACGATCTCGCGGGCGCTGTCCGTGGTGACGGTGACGGTCACCGGGTCGCGGGTGTCGTTGTAGATCACGACGTTGATCGGCGCGTTGCCACCCGACTTGTAGCCCTCGGCGCCCGGGTACTCGACGTAGAGGCCGCGCACCTTGTAGGCGTTGTCCGGGGTCTGCACGTTGACCCCCTGGACCGACGGGACCTTGACGGCGGTCTCGGCCACCTGCCCGGCACCGCACCCGGACAGCAGCAGACCCGTCGCCGCCGCCGAGCCGGCCAGCAGCAGGGCCGCCCGTCGGGAACCCCTGATCGAGCGCGTCACGTCGGTCCTCCTCGTCAAATCCCCACCCGGCCGTACCCCGGGCACGGTGGCCATACCCGCGCAGACCGCGCTCCAGGGTAGTTGGAGCTGATCGAGGGCCGCACGCCGACCCGGTAAAGCCACCCTTCCCGGCGTCCTCAGACCACTCGACCGCTCGCCACCAGCAGGACCACGTCGATGAGCGCGACCACCAGCACCGCCCGGAACGCGGCAACCGGGCGCCCGCCGGACGTGGCCGGGGCGCGTCGCCCGCCGTACCAGCCGAGGGCCGGCACCAGCAC
>JBARAE010000429.1:0-3998 GCA_049791715.1 Micromonospora sp. | reverse complement strand
CGGCTCGGGCAGGCCGGCCAGCCAGCGGCCGGTGGCCCGGGCCTGCTCCTCGCCGGTGGGGGAGAGCGGCACGTCGGCGTCCCGGTGGGTCAGCTCGATCAGCTCGGCGCCGGACGCCTCCGCGGCGGTCGCCGCCACGTTCGCCGTGCTCTCGCCGTGCCGGACGATCCAGAGCGCTGCCAGTTCCGCCATGCGGCTTGCGGTACCCGGGCCCCGCGCCGGGTAACCGTCCCGGTCGGCCCGTGGACGGTGGCCCGGCCGGCAGGTGCCGATCCCGGGGCGTGAACCGGCCGGGGACGGGTAAGCGCTGGCTCCACCGAGAAGCCGACACGTTGGGGAGGTGTGCCGTGGCGACCATGGTCAGAGAGCCGGCCAGCCCGGTCAAGGACAAGAACTACGACCTGATCCACGCGGTGCAGATGTCACTGAAGCACATCTGGCAGATGGAGACGTACATCGCCGACGCGGAGCAGCGGGGCGACACCGAGCTGGCCACCTGGTTCCGCAAGATCCAGGAGAACAACCGCAAGGCCGGTGAGCAGGGCAAGAAGATGCTCATGGATCGGATGCAGCGCGAGAACGGCTGATCCGTACGTGATGACCGGACGGGCGGTGCGCCCGTCCGGTCGCCGTTCGTCGCCGCAGGCCGGACCGGGCCCGGGGTTCTGCTCGTCGCCGGGCAATCCCCGCGACCCGGCCACCGACGTCGTACGGTGTCAGGCGTGGCGACCACAGCGGCCGAGGAGATCCGGGTGGGGGAGCGGCTGGTCCGCGTCTCCAGCCCCGACAAGCCGTACTTCCCGGAGCGCGGACTGACCAAGCTGGACGTGGTCCGCTACTTCCTCGCCGTCGGCGACGGCATCCTGCGCGCGCTGCGCGACCGACCGACGATGTTGGAGCGCTGGCCGCGCGGCGTCTTCGAGGGCGCGAAGATCGCCACCCGGGCGGACAACCGGGGCGACGCGTTCTACCAGAAGCGCCTGCCCGCCGGTGCGCCCGACTGGGTGCGCACCGCGCACATCACGTTCCCGAGCGGGCGCACCGCCGACGAGGTGGCCCCGAGCGAGCTGGCCGTGGTGATCTGGGCGGTCAACCTGGGCACGTTGCGCTTTCACCCCTGGCCCGTCTCAGCCGCCGACGTGGAGCACCCGGACCAGCTGCGCATCGACCTGGACCCGATGCCCGGGGTCGACTTCGGCCAGGTCGTGCCGGTCGCCCACGAGGTACGGGCGTTCCTCGAGGAGCTGGGGCTGGTGGGCTACCCGAAGACGACCGGCGGGCGCGGCCTGCACGTCTACCTGTCGATCGAGCCGCGGTGGAGCTTCGGCGAGTGCCGGCGGGCGGTGCTGGCGCTGGGCCGGGAGATGCAACGCCGGCTGCCGGAGCTGGTCACCACCACCTGGTGGCGGGAGCAGCGGGACCGGCCGGTCTTCGTGGACTACAACCAGATGGCCCGGGACCACACCGTGACCTCGGCGTATTCGATCCGGCCGACGCCCCGGGCGCTGGTCTCCGCGCCGCTGGACTGGTCGGAGCTGGATGACGCGCGACCGGAGGACTTCGACGTGGTGACCATGCCGGCCCGGTTCGCCGAGCGCGGTGACCCGCACGCCGGCCTGGATGAGCGCCGGTTCTCCCTGGAACCGCTGCTGGAGCTCGCCGACCGGGAGGGGCTGGAGGCCCCGCCGGAGCGCTGACCGTCACTGCCAGGGGTTCTGCGCGCCGTCGAACTCCTCGAAGACCAGCCAGCTGCGCGTCGAGAGCACCCCGGCGATGCCCTGCACCCGGTCCAGCACGACGTCCCGCAGGGTGGCGTTGTCCGGCGCCCGGACCAGGGCCAGCACGTCGTGCTCACCGCTGAGCAGCGCGACGTGCTCGATGTAGCGCACCCGGGCCAGCTCCGCGGAGACCTCCCGCCAGGTGTTCTGCTGGATGGTCAGGGCGATGTACGCCGACGTGCCCAGCCCGGCCTGCTCCGGCGCCACCTGCGCCCGGAAGCCGGTGATCACCCCGTCGCGCAGCAGCCGCTCCACCCGGGCGTACGCGTTGGTGCGGGAGACGTGCACCCGTTCGGCCAGCGTGCGGATGGAGATTCGACCGTCGCGGACCAGTTCGTGCAGGATCCGGCGGTCCACCTCGTCGAGCGGCCCGGCCGAACGTCCCGTCCCGCCCGCCGCGCCGGGTGTGAGGCCGGTCTCCTGGCTCATGGACGCCTCCCCTCGATGCCATTCGTCCCACGTTCAGCGTGGATCTTGAGTCAATCATCCGACAGCAGGAGCATAGGGCCACCACACGTCCAGGAGGTCCCCGCCGTGACGACCACACCCCAGGCGGTCCGCAGGGCATCCCCGCGCACCCGCCGGCCGGCCACCCCGGCCGACCCCGATCCGTCGGCCGGCCTGCTGCCGCGTACCGAGCCCGTCCGACTGCTCGACCCGGACGGCACCCCGCTGCCGCCCCGCGACGACTACCCCGAGCCGCCCGTCGAGGCGCTGCGCGAGATGTACCGCCGGATGGTGGTCGGCCGCCGCTTCGACATCCAGGCCACCGCGCTGACCAAGCAGGGCCGGCTCGCCGTCTACCCGTCCTCCCGCGGTCAGGAGGCCTGCCAGGTCGGGGCCGTCCTCGCGCTGCGCGACACCGACTGGGTCTTCCCCACCTACCGGGAGTCGATGGCGCTCACCGCCCGGGGCATCGACCCGGTCGAGGTGCTCACCCTGCTGCGCGGCGACTGGCACTGCGGCTACGACCCCGCGCAGCGGCACACCGCCCCGCAGTGCACCCCGCTCGCCACCCAGTGCGTGCATGCCGCCGGGCTGGCCTACGGCGAGTCGTACCAGGGGCGGGACACCGTGGCGCTGGCCTTCATCGGCGACGGCGCCACCAGCGAGGGCGACTTCCACGAGGGCATCAACTTCGCCGCCGTGTTCAAGGCCCCGGTCGTCTACTTCGTGCAGAACAACAAATACGCGATCAGCGTCCCGCTGTCCCGGCAGACCGCCGCGCCGAGCCTGGCGTACAAGGGCGTCGGCTACGGCGTGCCCAGCGAGCAGGTCGACGGCAACGACCCGGTGGCCGTCCTCGCGGTGCTCACCCGCGCCGTCGCGCACGCCCGCGCAGGCTTGGGGCCGTACCTGGTGGAGGCGCACACCTACCGGATGGAGGCGCACACCAACGCCGACGACGCCAGCCGCTACCGGGACCCCGACGAGGTGGAGGCGTGGCGCGACCGGGACCCGGTGGCCCGCCTGGAGACCTACCTGCGGGCCCGCGGCGTGCTCGACGACGCCGCCGTCGCGGCCATTGCCGAGGAGGCCGAGGCGTACGCCGCGGACCTGCGCGAGCGGATGAACGCCCAGCCCACCGTCGACCCGCTCAGCCTCTTCGACCACGTCTACGCCGAGCCGACCCCGCAGCTGGTCGAGCAGCGCGAGCAGGTCCGCGCCGAGCTGGCCGCCGCCCGCGACTCCGAGGGGGACGCCTGATGGCCACCATGACCATGGCGAAGGCGCTCAACGCCGCGCTCGCCGACGCGATGCTTGACGACGACCGGGTGGTCGTCTTCGGCGAGGACGTCGGGCAGCTCGGCGGGGTCTTCCGGATCACCGACGGGCTGCAGGCCCGGTTCGGCGACAAGCGCTGCTTCGACACTCCGCTCGCCGAGGCCGGCATCGTCGGCTTCGCCGTCGGCCTGGCGATGTCCGGGCTGCGCCCGGTGGTCGAGATGCAGTTCGACGCGTTCGCGTACCCGGCGTTCGAGCAGATCGCCTCGCACGTGGCGAAGCTGCGCAACCGCACCCGCGGCGCGCTCAGCGTGCCGATCGTCATCCGGGTGCCGTACGCCGGCGGGATCGGCGGCGTGGAGCACCACTGCGACTCCTCCGAGGCGTACTACGCGCACACCCCGGGGCTGAAGGTGGTCACCCCGGCCACGGTCGAGGACGCGTACTCGCTGCTGCGCGAGGCGATCGACGACCCGGACCCGGTCGTGTTCATGG
>JBARAE010000428.1:0-3796 GCA_049791715.1 Micromonospora sp. | reverse complement strand
CGGCCGGCCGGCGCGTCGGGGCGGGTCACCACGGCGAGCAGCTCGTGGCCGGACGCGGCGATGGCGTCCAGAGCGGGTACGGCGACGGCCGGGGTGCCGGCGAAGATCAGACGCACCGGCTCACCGCCCCAGGCCGAAGGGGTTAGCCGCGGCGTGCGGGCTGACCTTGACGGTCGGCGGCGCGGCCTGGTCGTACCACTCGGCCTGACGGATCGCCTTCATCGCCGCCTTGCGCCCGGCCGGGTCGAGCCGGTCGACGAAGAGCACCCCGTCGAGGTGGTCGGTCTCGTGCTGGACGCAGCGAGACATCAGCCCGGTGCCGACGATCTGCACCGGGTCGCCGTAGCCGTTGAAGCCCTTGGCGATCACGTTCTGCCGGCGCTTGGTGTCGAAGTAGAGCCCCGGGATGGACAGGCACCCCTCCGGGCCGTCCTGCTCCTCCTCGTCGGGGAACTCCAGCACCGGGTTGACCAGGTGGCCGAGGACGTCGTCGACGTCGAAGGTGAACACCCGCAGGCCCACCCCGAGCTGGGGCGCGGCCAGACCGGCGCCGCTCTGCTCGCGCATCGTGTCGGTGAGGTCGGCGATGAGCTTGCGCAGCTCGGCGTCGAAGTCGACCACCGGATCGGCCGGCGTGCGCAGCACCGGATCCCCGAACAGACGGATGGGCTGGACGGTCACGCGGGGTGGCTCCTTAACTGGGACGAGTGGTGCCGTGCCAGTCTACGGAGTGGCCGGGGCCGCCCCGGCCGGCGTACCGCGATCGGTAACCGGGGTCTCGTCGCCGACGGTGACCGGGAGGGTGGCGTACCCGCGCAGGGTCAGCCGCACCCGGCGCTCCGGTTCGCCGGCCAACGCCAGCCCGGGCAGCCGGCGCAGCAGCATCGGGAAGGCGACCTGCGCCTCCAGCCGGGCCAGACCGGCCCCGAGGCAGTAGTGCGGTCCCGCGCCAAAGGAGAGCGGGTGGATCTGCGGACGCCACGGGTCGAATCGCGCCGGCTCGGGGTACCGCCGAGGGTCCCGGTTGGCGGCGCCGAGCAGCAGGAGCATCAGGCTGCCGGCGGGCACGTCGACCCCGCCGTAGCGGGTGTCCGCGCTGCTCATCCGGGAGGTGAGCTGCACCGGGGAGTCGTAGCGCAGCAGCTCGTCGACGTAGCCGGGGGCGAACTCGGGATGGTTGCGCAGCGCGTCGGCCTCGCGGGGGTGGTCGAGCAGCACGACGAGACCGTTGCCGAGCAGATTGGTGGTGGTCTCGAAGCCGGCCACCAGCAGCACCACCAGGTTGGCCAGCAGTTCGTCGCCGGAGAGCCGGTCGCCGTCCGCGTCGTGCGCCTGCACCAGCGCGCTGGTGAGGTCGTCGGCCGGTGCCCGTCGGCGGGCCTCGACCAGCTCGGTGAAGTAGTCGCGCAGCTCGACGGCGCCCTGGTCGGCGACGGCCAGCTCGTCGAGGGTGATCTCCGGCTCCAGCACGCCGGTGAGGTCGGTGGCCCAGCGCCGGAACAGCGCCCGGTCCGTCGCCGGCACGCCGAGCAGCGCGCAGATCACCCCCACGGGCAGGGGGTACGCGAAGTCGGCCATGAAGTCGACCGGCGCGCCGTCCCGGCCGCGCTCGCACATGCGGTCGATCAGCTCGTCGGCCTGGGCTACCACCACGTCCCGCATGGCGGCGATCCGGCGCGGGGTGAACGCGCCGGCGGCGAGCCGCCGCATCCGGCTGTGGTCGGGCGGGTTGGTGCGCAGCATCGACCGGGAGATGGAGGCGACGGCGGGGCTTTCCCGCCAGCCGGGGAGGAACTGGTCGCGCAGCTCGTCGTCCATCACCCCGAACCGGGGATCGCGGAGGATCTCGTCGACCTCGGCGTAGCCGGTGACCGCGCAGAAAATGGGGCCGGCCTGGACCACCGGCCCGTGGGCACGCAGCTGCTCGTACGTGGGATAGGGGTTCACCCGCCCCTGCGGTGACATCAGCAGCGCGAGCGCGTCGGCAGGATCCACGTCGGCCTCCCCGGGGCAGCGGAAGCCTTCATCATGCCCCGGCCGGCGCGATCCGGCGATCCCCTCACCCGGGTGGGGCCCGCGAGGGGCTACGGCTCAGGCGCCGGTGCCCGGCTCTCCGGCCAGCACCGCGTCGCCGCCGAGCAGGGCGTGCTCGGGCAGCGGCAGCTCGATGCCGTGGGCCGCCTCCCAGTCGTGGATGATGCCGGGCCGGGCCTGGGCGGCGAAATAGTCGACCGCGCTCATCCCGCCGACCACGGGCTCGTCCACCTCGGCGAGCAGCCGGGCCGGCACCATCGGGAAGCCACTCTGGATGGCGGCGCTGAGCCGGCGGTGCCCGTCGACGACAAAGAAGTACTCGCCGGTGTAGCCGATCCGGAGCGGCTCGAGCGTCTCGTCGCCGCCCTCGGCCACCTCGCCGACGAACTCGGAGTCCCAGAGCCCGCGCAGGGCGGCGATGTCCTCGGTCGGGTAGACCCGCCTCGGGTCGAGGAGCAGCAGCGGCGGGGCGTCGCGCAGCACGTCGGCGCCGAGCCGCCCCTCGTACGCGTCGATGATGTGGGCGATCACCTGCTGCGGGTCGGCCCGGGTGGTGTCGCAGATCAGGTCGTAGTTGCGCAGGCGCGCCTTGTCCACGCCGTACCGGACGATGAACCGGCCGCGCTCGCTCTCGCTGCGCTCCCGCAGCTTGGCCTTGGCCTCCTCCAGCGAGGTGTAGCTCTCGGCCGGCCCGGAGGGGCGAGCCAGCACCCGGCGGGCCGCCTCGGTCGGCTCGGTGATCATGTGCACCTTGAGCGCGTCGGTGAAGAAGTGCCAGGCCAGCCGGGAGTCCATGACGAGGCTCTCGCCCGAGGCGGCGATGTCCCGCTGGAGCTGGTCGACGTACCCGTCGACGGCCTGGTCCAGCTCGGCGTGCAGGTTGAGCTGGAGCGCGGTCATCTGCCGCTCCTGCGCCATCTGGCGGTAGAGGTCGCCCACGCTGACCCGGCGCAGGCCCAGCCGCTTGGCGATCTCGATGGAGACGGTGCTCTTGCCGCTGCCGAGGTCACCGTTGAAGACGATCGATTGACGAACGGTCACGACTGGTCCACCCCTGCTCACCGGCTGATTGACATCATCGATATGGCGTCGAATCGACGCGTTCCCGTCATCATCGCGCTGTCCGTGCGCCCGGGCATGACGGGCGATGCTATCACGCGGTCACCAGCGGTTTGCCGTACGTACGGTGCGACGGGCGGCCGGGCGCGCCGGCGACGGGGGCCGGGCGGGCCGCTGCGACGGCGTCCACGCGCTCCGGCGACGGATACCTCGCCTCCGCGCTTTGCTCTGCTGCAGCGGACGCAACACCGGGAGCGCGCCCACGTTGCGTGGGCTGCAGCAGAGCAAAGGGGCCGAGGGGGAGTCCCGACCCCGGACGGCACGCCGCGCCGCCGCCCGGAGAACGGGCGCTCAGAACAGGCTCAGCGGGTCGACCTGGAGGCGCACCGGGTCGGCCGCCTTGCGGGCGCTGCGCTGCCCGGCAGCCACATGCAGCGCCTCGGCCAGCGCGGCCGCCCGGGCGCGCGGCACCCGGACCAGCATCCGCTCCCGGCCCTCGTCGGCGGGGACCGGGCCGAGCACCTCGGCGCCGTCCGGCAGCCGGGCACCGGCGAGCAAATCCGCCACCGCCTCGGCGGGGCCGGTGACGCTCGCCATCTTCACCGCCGGCGGGAAGCCCAGCTCCCGCCGCTCGGCGAGCTCCCGGGCGGCGAACCAGGCCGCGTCCCAGCGCAACAACGCCTGCACCGGCGCGAGCGCACCG
>JBARAE010000427.1:0-5682 GCA_049791715.1 Micromonospora sp. | reverse complement strand
CGCCGGCACCGCCAACGGCCGCCAGCACCACCCCCGCCACCCCACCGGCGAGCAGGAGCCGCACCCGTCGGGACCGGCCGCCCTCGGGTCGCCCGGCCACCCCTGCGGGATCCGGCTCGTCGCCCGGCCAGCTCACCGCGGTGACCTGCACCGTGGGCCGGTCGTCGGCGGGCGGGAGTTTTTCGCCGTACAGCGTCACAGCAACCTCGATCGGGAAGTACCACGGGGAGAGTCCTCGCCCCACCCGGAAGACACCTACGGTAGCCAACGGCCCGGCCGGTCGGGAGTCTCCGGCCGGGCATCGTCGCTCCAGCGTGTCGGCCGGTCACCGGCTGCTGTCGGGATCGTCACCCCGACGCCCTCCGTGCCGGGTCCCACCAGCGGTCCCGGTCGTGGCACGGTGTCCGGGTGCGGACTGATGAGCGGATCATGGCGTACGGCGGCGGGTGGCTGGACCGGGCGGGCGGGCGGCGTACCGACCCGGAATGGATGGCGGCGCGGCTGACCGACCCGCAGAGTGTGCTGCTGCCGCTCTGGCGGGACCACTGCCTGGTCTCGGCGGAGCGGACCCCGGTGCGGCGGGCGGCCGTCGACCCCACCGGGCTGCTCGACGCCGCCGACGAGACCGTCTTCCTCGGCCTGGACGACGGCGTGGCGGTCTTCGCGGTCGACCTCTCCGCTCGGGCCGAGCAGGAAGCGCTGGAGCTGGCCGGGGCGGCCGAGGCGGTGAACGTCCGGTCGTTGGTGGGCGGGCTGGGGCCGGCCGAGGCGGCGGTTCAGGCGTACGCCCGGGGGCTGCTGCACTGGCACCGGGGGCAACGCTGGTGCGGCAGCTGCGGCGCGGCGACCGTGGCCCGGGACGGCGGCCATGTCCGCTCCTGCTCCGCCGCAGGCTGCTAGCGGCTCTTCTTTCCCCGCATCGAGCCGGCGATCATCGTCCTGGTGGAGGCGCCCGGTGCGCCGGACCGTTGCCTGCTGGCCCGGCACCGAGGTGCGCCGGCGGGCTGGTGGTCGACGCTGGCCGGCTTCGTCGAGGTCGGCGAAAGCCTCGAGGACGCGGTACGCCGGGAGATGGCCGAGGAGGCCGGGGTGACCGTGGTCGACCTGTCGTACCAGGGCTCCCAGGCGTGGCCGTTCCCCGCCGGACTGATGGTCGGTTTCCGGGCCACCGCGGCGTCCGAGGAGGTACGGGTGGACGGCGAGGAGCTGGTGGAGGCGCGCTGGTTCACCCGGGAGGAGCTACGGGCCCGGGTCGCCGCGGGGCGGCCGCTGGGCCGGATCGACTCGATCGACCACCACCTGCTGGGCACCTGGCTCGCCGCCGGCGACTGACTCGGGCGGTCACCGGACGTCGACCGCCACCGGATCGGTCGGCCGGCTCTCGTCGGTGCCGTCCGCAGTGACGACCCGGAACTCGTACCGGTGGCCGCGGGTCAGCAGCACGGCGGTGTGACTCGTGTCAGGCACCGGGTACTGGTCCGGTCGCCACGCCTGCCCGGCGGTGGCGTCCCGCAGGTACACCCGGTAGAAGAGGCCCGGCCCGGCGGACCGCCAGCTCAGCCGGACCTCGCCGTTGCCGGACGCGGTCGCCGTCAGCCCGGCCGGGACGGGCAGGTCCGGGGTGACCCGGACCGGCTCGCTCAGCGGCCCGGCGCCGGCCTGGTTGACGACGGCCACCGCGAACTCGTACTCGTGGCCGTTGCGCAGCCCGTTGATGGTTGCCCCCTCGCCCTGGACCGGGATCTCCTCGGCGGTGAACTCGCGCTCCTGCGCGGTGAGGTCGCGCCGGTAGACCCGATGCCACCCGTCCGGCTTCGGCGACCGCCAGGTCAGCTCGACCGAGCCCGGGCCAGGGCCCGGCTCGGCGCGCAGGCGGGTCGGGGCGGTGCCCGGCGGCGTGTAGCGGGCGCGGGCGCGAACCGGCGCGGACTTCGGCCCCACGCCGCCGCTGTTGACGGCGGCCACGACGAATTCGTACTCGTGGTCGTGGGTGAGCTGGCCGGCGGTGTGCGCGGCCCGGGTGTCCAGCGACGGCGGGGCCAACCTGGTTTCCCCGGCGGTGACGTCCCGCCGGTACACCCGGTAGGAGACGCCGGGGCCGAGAGTGTTCCAGGTCAGGGCGATCGTGCCGTTGGGGCTCGGGGTCGCGGTGAGCCCGGTCGGCGGGGGTGGCGGGGTGACGAAGGCGGTCGCCCGCACCGGGGCCGACGGCCGGCTGTCGCCGCCCCCGCCGACCGCGATCACGGAAAACTCGTACGTCTCTGCGTGCCGCAGCGACTCGACGGTGGCGCTGGTGCCGGTGTGCGTACCGGCCAGCGTCCACGTCCGCTGACCGGTCGTCACGTTTCGCTGCTGGACCCGGAACAGCTGCACGAACGGCACCGGGTCCCAGTGCAGCGCGACGTCGCCAGCCGCCCCCGCCACGGCCCGTACGCCGACCGGCGGCGGGGGTGGCGGAACCCGTGCCGTCATCGTGGCCACCGCCGACGGTCCGCTCTCCCCCCGACCGCCGACCGTGGTCACCCTGAACTCGTAGTCGTGCCCGTTGACCAGGAAGTCGGCCGACAGGCCGGTGCCGCTGACCGGCTCGCCGAGCCGGACGAAGTGGGTCTGGCCCCCGGTGACGTCCCGCCGGTGCACCTGGTAACGCAACTCGTCGTCGGCCCGGGGTGCCCGCCACGTCAGGCGGGCGTGCCCCGCGCCGTCGGCCACGGCGGTCAGGTCGGCGGGCGGCGGCGGCAGGTCCGCCGGGTCCGGCCGGCGGCGGGGCCAGGCCACCTCGACGAAGCGGGGACGGTAGACGCCCGCGTCCGCGTACGTGACGGCGTCGTCGAGGTCGTTGACGTTGTAGGAGATCAGCAGCCGGCCGGGGCGGGCCAGATCGGGGTGCAGGTCGGCGTCGTAGATGATGTGCCCCTCGGCGTTCTCCGGGGCGCGGTAGAGGTAGTCCGGCCCCTCGAACGGCCCGGTCGGCGAGTCCGCCGTGTACGCCACCAGGTCGGGGCTGAAGACGACGTTGCTCTCCTGGGTCACCAGGACGTACCGGCCGGCCACCCGCTGCACCCCGTACGCGGTGCCGACGCCGCTCAGCAGCCGCGTCGACGCCTCCTCCGACGGTGACCAGTCCGAGCCGGTCCAGAACTCCCACGGACCGGCGAGGTCGTCGCCGGCGACCCGGGCGACGTGCGCGAACCGGGACTGGCCGACCGTCTCCGTGCCGTACACGTAAGTGTGGTCGCCGTCGCGGAGCAGCTCCGAGCCCCACGAGATCCCCGGCCCGAGGGGCAGCGGCCGGAGTCCGGTCGGAGTCAGCGCGGGCAGGGCGAAGGTGGCCAGGGCGGTGCCGAGCAGGGCGTGGTCCAACGGCCCCGAGCCGGTCCGCCGGTAGCGGTTCACCAGCACCTGGAGGCTCTGCCCGGTGACCTTGGCGTCACCGATCCAGTAGAACTGGTCGGCCGCGGGCGGCGGCACCAGCGAGGTCGGGTCGGCGGCCGATCCGCCGTGCACGGTCTCCCGCAGCTCGTCGCCCTGCTGCACCACCGCCGAGTTGTTGATGAACGGCGCGGTACGCGGCCGGGAGCCGTCCGGCTGGACCGGGCCGAGGAAGGTGTCCGAGAAGAGCCAGAGCGTCCGGCCGTCGGGCAGCGCGACCGAGGCGGTCCGGTCGGCGCCGTTCCACCGGGCCGAGGTGTCACCGTACTGGTCGAAGAGGACGGTGAGCCGGGCGGCCGAGCTGCCGCGGTCGTCCGCCGGTCGGTCGGGAACGACGGCGACGCCCACCGCCAGCAGGACGGCGGCGGGCACGGCGAGCAGCAGCCACCGGCTGTGCCGGCGGGCACGCGTCAGCCGGCCACGGTCGGCCGATCCGGTCACCAGAACCCCCGTCCACTGGTCACTCGATCGGCAGCGTGTCATGCCCCCCGGTCGTCACGGAAGCGGCCGGACGGGTGAAAGTTGCCCGCGCGGACGGTTTCTGCAGGAACGCGAGCATCCCGGTGACCAGCGCGGTGGCCGCGGCGGTGACCAGGGCGGCACCGGCAATGCCGGGCACGGTGTGCGGCACGACGGTGACGACGGCGAGGACGAAGGCCGCCGTCGACACCCACAGTGGCGCCGACGGCCACCGGGCGGCGGCCGCGACCCGGGCGTTGATCAGCACGAAGACCAGCGCGTAGAGCGCGCCGGCGCCGGCGAAGAGCACCGCGTGGCGGCCCTGGTCGACGTAGTCCGGACCGCCGGCCAGCCGGAACGCCAGCCCGCCGGCGAGCGCGGCCGCCAGGACCAGTGCCGCCCCGGACGCGGCGACCAGCGCCACCGCGGTGACCAGTGTCCGCCGGTCACCCTTGGCCAGCCGGGGCAGCGCGATCACCGTCACCACCTGGGGCGCCCACAGCGCACCCTTGGTCAGCACCGTGCCCACCGCGTACGCCCCGGAGGCGTCGGCCGGCAGGAAGCGGCGGGCCAGCAGCAGGTCCGCGTACGAGACCACCAGCATGGCGAGGGTGGCCGCCCCGGCGGTAAGCACCGTACGGGTGGCGAGCGTCGGGGCGGTCGGGTCGATACCGGCGCCGCGGTTGAGGCGGACCAGCAGGGCCAGCACCAGCACCGAGGTGACCGCGCCGGCCAGCAGCGAACCGGTGAGCCCCCCGCCCAGCGCGAGCCCGGCGACCATGCCGCCGTACCGGCCGGCGGCCAGCAGAGCCATGCCGCCGGCCAGGCGCAGGAAACGCTGGTCGCCCTGCAACTCGCCGAGCCACCGCCCGGCAGCCACCACCGCCACGGTCAGCACGCCGAGCAGCAGGACCGCGGTGCCGGTCAGCCGGAGCTGCGCGGCGGCCAACGGCAGCCCCAGGGCCAGCAGGCCGGCGGTGACGACCACGGTCAGCACGGTCGGCCGCGCAGTCGGGGCGCGCCCGTGCCGGGCCCGGTGCACCGCCACCGCGATCTGCAGGCCGGTGCTCGCCACGCCGCCGATCGAGCCGAGCGCGAGCAGGGTGGCGAGCGCGCTCAGGTCCGCCGGGGCGAGGTGACGGGCGCCGAGCACCGGCACCACGTACGCCAACCCGTTGACGAAGACGCCCGCCAGCGTCACCGCGACACCGGCGACGCCCAGCCCGGCACCCCGCCCGTCCGACTCTCTCCCCATGACCGCCCCGTGTCGCCGGCTCCGCCGGGCCTCCGCGGGCGCGCGTACAGTGTCGCCACACCGGCGCCCTCGCCCGGTCAGCGTAATGAGGAGGTCAACCCTGCGGGAAAGGTCGATGCTCGCCGGGGTCGGTCTGGTGGTGACGCTGGTGGTGCTGGCCCCGCTGGCGGCGCCGGGTTACGTGCTCGGCTACGACATGGTGTTCGTGCCGCACCAGCCGCTGCGCGCCGAACTCGTCGCGCCCTCGGAGTCGCTGCCCCGGGCGGTGCCCTTGGACGCGCTGGTCTCGCTGGCCACCCAGGCGGTGCCGGGCTGGCTGCTGCAACGGCTGGTGCTCGCCGCCGTGCTGCTGCTCGCCGCGATCGGCGCCGGTCGGCTGGTGCCGGCCCGGCACCCGGTCACCCGGCTGGTCGCCGCGATCGGCTACGCCTGGACGCCGTACCTGGCGGAGCGGCTGCTGATCGGGCACTGGGGGCTGCTGCTGGCGTACGGGTCGCTGCCCTGGCTGGTGGCCGCGGCGCTGGGCGTACGCGAGG
>JBARAE010000426.1:0-1760 GCA_049791715.1 Micromonospora sp. | reverse complement strand
CTGCTCGGTGGCTACCGGTTCGCCGGCTACAAGACGAAGCCGCAGCCGGGCCGGCGGGAGCCGGTGGCCGAGGTGCTGGTCTCCGTCCCGGACGCCGCCGACGCGACCGCCCAGGCCGAGATCAGCCGGGCGCAGACGGTGGCCGGCGCGGTCCGGACCACCCGGGACTGGGTCAACACCGCCCCGAACGAGCTGCGTCCGCCGGCGTTCGCCGACGCCGTGGCCGCCGCCGCGCAGGAGGCCGGACTCGGCGTCGAGGTGCTGGACGAGGCGGCCCTGAAGGCCGGCGGGTACGGCGGCATCCTCGCCGTCGGCCAGGGCTCGGAGGCCCCGCCGCGGCTGGTCAAGCTGACCTACACGCCCGAGGGCGGCGGCAACGGCAAGCGGGTGGCGCTGGTCGGCAAGGGCATCACCTTCGACACCGGCGGCATCTCGATCAAGCCGGCGCAGGGCATGTGGGAGATGAAGTCGGACATGGCGGGCGCGGCGGCGGTCGGCGCGGCCATGCTGGCGATCGCCGCGCTCAAGCCGGCGGTGACGGTGACCGGGTACCTGCCGATGGCGGAGAACATGCCGTCCGGGACGTCGTACCGGCCGGGCGACGTGATCAGCATGTACAACGGCAAAAAGGTGGAGGTGCTCAACACCGACGCCGAGGGCCGCATGGTCCTCGCCGACGCGATCGCCCGGGCCTGCGAGGACGGTGCCGACTACCTCTTCGAGACCTCGACGCTGACCGGTGGTCAGGTCATCTCGCTGGGCAAGAAGATCGCCGGTGTGATGGGCACGCCGGAGCTGTGCGAGCGGGTGAAGGCCGCCGGTGAGGCGACCGGCGAGCCGGCCTGGCCGATGCCGCTGCCGGACGACGTGCGCAAGGGCATGGACTCGGACGTCGCGGACATCTCCCAGGTCAACGCCGGGATGGACCGGGCCGGTCACATGCTGCAGGGCGGCGTGTTCCTGCGGGAGTTCGTCACCGACGAGGTCGCCTGGGCGCACATCGACATCGCCGGGCCGAGCTACCACTCGGGTGAGGCCACCGGCTACTGGACCAAGGGCGGCACGGGCGTCCCGGTCCGCACCCTGCTGCACCTGGTCGACGACGTCGCCACCAACGGCTGAGCGGTAAGGAAGGGCCCCCTGCTGACGCCTGGTGCGTAGCAGGGGGCCCTTTCTCACGTCCGACGCGGCCCGGCCGGGGACGTCAGAAGAGCTCGGGGCGGCGCTTGCGGCGTTCGTTGTAGTCCCGCATGCGTTGCGGGTAGCCCATCAGGCGGACGTCGTACACGGGGATGGCCAGCTTGCGGGCGAAACGGCGGGCGCCCTCCGGGCCGTCGATGCGCCGCCGGGTCCACTCCCCGTCGTCGGCGATCAGCATGACCGTCGTCTCGGTGACCGTCGTCCGCGGCTCGATGTACGCCTCGACCCCCCGCCGGGTCCGGACGAAGTTCTCGAGGTGCTCCAGATCGGCGCGGTCGGGCGCCCGGTCGCGGCTCACCGCACCGGTGCGCCTGCGTCGGCGGAACAGTCCCACCCGGCCCTCTCCTCCCCGTTCGCGTCATCGAAGACGGTGCCAAGCGTACGTGTCGGGGACGTGTCGTTGGGCACCTCACTACGCGCTTGGTCCGCGGTGGTGACAAGATGACCGAGGTGGGGTGTGCCTGTTACTCCGCCGTAACCCCCGATGCAGCGACGCGACCTGGGAGTTGGACGTGAGCGAGCCGAACGACGCAACCTTCGACATCGTGATTCTCGGAGGT
>JBARAE010000425.1:0-2157 GCA_049791715.1 Micromonospora sp. | reverse complement strand
GTTCATCTCCACGTTGCCGAGGCCGATCTGCCGCTCCAGCGCCTGGTACGCGCCGAGCAGCAGCTGCTGCCCCGTCTGGCCCCGGGCGTAGAAGGTGCGCTGTACCTGCGCGCCACCGAACGAGCGGGTGTCCAGCAGGCCGCCGTACTCGCGGGCGAACGGGACGCCCTGGGCGACGCACTGGTCGATGATGTTGACCGACACCTCGGCCAGCCGGTGCACGTTCGACTCGCGGGAGCGGAAGTCGCCGCCCTTGACGGTGTCGTAGAAGAGCCGGTGCACCGAGTCGCCGTCGTTGCGGTAGTTCTTGGCGGCGTTGATGCCGCCCTGCGCGGCGATGGAGTGCGCCCGGCGCGGGCTGTCCTGGTAGCAGTACGACTTGACCTGGTAGCCCTGCTCGGCCAGGGTCGCGGCGGCCGAGCCGCCGGCCAGGCCGGTGCCCACCACGATCACGGTCAGCTTGCGCCGGTTGGCCGGGTTGACCAGCTTCGCCTCGAAGCGGCGGCGGTCCCAGCGGGTCTCGATGGGGCCGTCCGGAGCCTTGGCGTCGGCGACCGGGTCGCCTTCGGTGTAGAGATCCATGATCAACGCACCAATCCGGTGAGTACGGCGAACGGGACCACCAGGTAGCCGGCGGTCAGCGCGACGGCGAAGACCAGCGCGAAGGTGCGGGCGCGGCGCTCGCCCGCCGGGGTCTGCTGACCGAGGCTGCGCAGCGCGCTGAACGCGCCGTGCCGCAGGTGGAAGCCGAGCGACACCACAGCCAGGCTGTAGAAGAGGGTCACGTACCAGCGGTCCGGCGCGAAGTCGGCGACCACGTTGCTGTGCGGCCGGGTGGCGTCCCCGACCGGGTTCAGCGTGCCGGTGGTGAGGTCCAGGATGTGGTAGATCACGAAGAGCAGGATGATCACCCCACCCCAGCGCATCGTGCGGGCCGCGTAGCTGCCCTGCACCTTCTTGCGGTGCGCGTACTGGACCGGGCGGGCGGCGCGGGCGCGCAGCGCGAGCACGGTGGCGGCGCCGATGTGGGCCAGTACGGCGACCACGAGCACGGTGCGCTGGATCCACAGGTACCAGCCAGGGGCGAGCAGCGGCGTACCGAGGTCACGCAGCCAGTGCGCGTAGTGGTTGAACGCCTCGGCGCCCGTGAAGATCTTCAGGTTGCCGAGCATGTGCGCGATGAGGAAGAGCACCAGGAGAATGCCCGTCACCGCCATGACGGCCTTGAGGCCGACGCTGGAGCGGATGGGCGACCGAGTTTTCGTGATTACCACCCGACCGACGCTAGGAGCAGTTCGATCAGGCGTCCAATGCATCGACTTCGCAGTCTTGATAGCCGTAGGCTATTCGGGTGCAGCTCCATCAGCTCCGGTACTTCGTCGCGGTGGCAGAAGTACGACATTTCACCCAAGCGGCCGAACAGGTCGGCATCACGCAGCCCTCGTTGAGTAAGCAAATTCACGCCCTGGAGGCCGACCTCGGGGCCCCGCTCTTCGAACGGGTAAGGGGCAACATCGCTCTCACCGCGGCGGGCGACGTGCTGCTGCCGTTGGCCAAGCGGATCCTCGCCGATGTGGACACCGCCACCCGGGAGGTGCAGGAGCTGGTGGGCCTGCGCCGGGGCCGGGTCCGGCTCGGCGCCACGCCCAGCCTCGCCACCTCGCTGGCCCCGCCGGTGCTGCGCCGGTTCCGGGACGCGCACCCCACCGTCGACCTGCGGGTCGAGGAGGGCGGCTCGCAGGACCTGGTCCGCGACCTGCTGCGCGGGGACCTCGACCTGGCGCTGATCATCATGCCGTCGGCCGGCATCGACCCGGGGCTGCGCGCCGACCCGATTCTGCGGGAGAGCCTGGTGGTCGCCTCGGTGGATCCGCTGCCGGTCACCTCCGGCGCCGGCGAGCTGCGCATCACCGATCTGCGTGGCCAGCCGCTGGTGATGTTCCGGGAGGGCTACGACCTGCGCGACGCCACCCTCCAGGCGTGCCGGGAGGCCGGCTTCGAGCCGACGTTCTCCGTCGACGGCGGCGAGATGGACGCCGTGCTCAGCTTCGTCGAGGCGGGGCTCGGCATCGCCCTGGTGCCCGGCATCGTGGTGGCCCGCCGCCCGGGCATCCGGGTCACCCGACTCGCCCCGCCCGGCGTACGGCGGACCATCGC
>JBARAE010000424.1:0-6988 GCA_049791715.1 Micromonospora sp. | reverse complement strand
GCCCACACCTGGGTCCACGCCTGCCGCCCGGAACCGACCACGCCGAGGGTGGACGCGTCGGGGCGGGCGAGGGCGTCGACGGCCACCCCGCCCAGGCCCCCGGTACGCCGGGAGCCCAGCTCCTCGCCGACCGCGATGGCCCGCACGGCTCCGGTGTTCGCGTCGTGCAGCACGACCAGCTGCCCGCTCTCCGGGTGCCCGAAGGTGTCGTACGACCGGAAGCCGTACCACTCGCCGGTCAGGTGGCCGGCGGTGAGCACCATCCGACCGCCACCGAGCGAAGCGCTGGCCCGGGGCGGGGCGATCAGCCGACCCTGGTACGCAGCCAGCAGGGCGTCCCGCATCGCGTCCACGGTGCGCGGGGCGTCCAGCGTGGCGGCGACGTCCTCGTCGGAGAAGAGCAGGGTCATGGCTCCATGGTGCAACGTGAAGTGACGTTGAGATCCACCGGAGGTGGGCTACTTCACCCCCGGCCGGCAGGAGCGGTGTTAGCGTCGCCTGCCATGGCCTGGATCGTGCTGGTGCTCTCCGGACTGCTGGAGACGGCGTGGGCGGTCGCCCTCGACCGCAGCGCCGGCTTCAGCCGACTCCTTCCCTCCGTCGTCTTCGCGGTCACCCTGCTGCTGAGCATGGCCGGCCTGGCGTACGCGCTGCCCGAGATCGCGGTGGGCACCGGCTACGCCGTCTGGGTCGGCATCGGGGCCGTCGGCACCGCGCTGGTCGGCATGCTGGCCCTGCACGAGTCGGCGAGCCTCCCCCGGATCGCCTGCCTGCTGCTGGTGATCGCCGGCGTCGTCGGCCTGAAGGTCTTCCACTGAGTCGTCCGGAAACCGCCCGGTCGCGCGGTATCGATCCCGATGCGTAGCGCGAGCGCGGATTGGGTAGTGATCGGCCACCCCACCAAGGGCCTACTTCACGGAGGACACCATGGCCGACATGCACGCCACCGCCCGCCCGCGCAGCAGCGCCGCGCGGATCTGCACCATCCTGGGTTTCGTCTTCGCCGTCATCGCGATCTTCTTCCTGCCGCCGTTCTTCGGCCTGGCCGGTCTGATCCTCGGCATCGTCGGCGCGGTCCTCGGCGACAAGCCGCTCGGCTGGTACGCCGCCGCCGCTGCCGTCGTCGGCGCGATCCTGGGCATGGTCATCGGCGCCGCGTTGATGAACTCCTGACCTCAACCGTCACGACGAAGGGCCCGCCGGAGATCCGGCGGGCCCTTCCGCGTGTACCCGATGAACGGGCGACGCGCCGGTCCGGCCGGCGAGGCACCCTGCCACCGGCGGCGCGTCCGCGCCTAGTGCAGGTGCACCGGTGTTCCGGCGGGCGGTCTGCCGGCCGGCACCAGGACCAGCGACAGCAGCGCGGCCACGGCCGCGGTGACGGCGCTGAAGACGAAGGCGTCGGTGAAGCCCGAAGCGGCCACCTGCCCGGGAACGAGGCCGGCGGCGGCGATCGTGGAGATGATCGCGACCCCGAGGGAACCGCCGAGTTCGTGGAACGTGTTGACGATGCCCGAGGTCACGCCGGCCTCCTCCGGCGGCACCTCGGCCAGCGCCGTGGTGGTCGCCGCCACGAACGTCGCGCCCAGGCCGGCCGCGGCGACGCTGATCCCGACGACGACCGCCACCGTCGTCGACCAGACGGCGGGGATGCCGGCTCCGACGGCGGCCACCGCGAGCGCCACGCCGGCCACCGCGCGTGGGCCGAGGTGCGCCACGCCGTGGCTGGCCGAATGCGCACCGGCGATGGTGCCGAGCGCGACCGGGACGAAGAGCAGCCCGGTCGTCAGAGCACTGTGTCCCCGCAGGTGTTGCAGGTAGAACGAGCCCAGGAAGAAGCCGGCGATCAGCAGCCCGGTCGCCACCAGCATCAGGAACGCGCCTGCGGCGACCCGACGGCGGCTGAGGATCCTCAGGTTCACCAGCGGGGCCCGGACGACCCGTTCGATCAACACGAAGCCTCCGTAGAGCACGACGGCGGCCGCGAGCAGGCCCAGTGTCGAGGCGCTGGTCCAGCCCCGGTCCCCCGCGTTGATCAGCCCGTAGATCGCCGCCGCTGTGGCGAGCGTGACGGTGAGCGCACCGGGCAGGTCCAGCCGGCCGCTCCCGCCGCCCGGGGCACGCCGCGGGACGACGCCGGGCAGCGCGCCGAGCACCGCCAGCCCGATGGGCACGTTGACGAAGAAGATCCACGTCCAGCCCAGGCCGGCGGTGATCACCCCACCGAGGAGCACGCCGGCGGCCGCCCCGGTGCCGCCCAGTGCGCCCCACACGCCCAACGCCCGGTGACGCTCAGGCCCCTGGAACATGGTCGTGACGACGGAGAGCGCGGCGGGCGAGAGCAGGGCGGCACCGACCCCCTGGCCGGCCCGCGCTCCGATGAGCATCGCGGCACCGGCCGACAGCCCGGCCAGCAACGACGACGCGGTGAAGATCGCCAGGCCGGTCAGCACGACGCGACGGGCGTCGAACAGGTCCGCGGCGCGCCCGCCGAGGAGCATCAGACCGCCGAAGACCAGGGTGTAGGCGGTGACCACCCAGGTCAGCGCCGCACGGTCCAGACCGAGGTCGGCGCCGATGCTCGGCAGCGCGATGCTGACGACGGTGACATCGAGGATGAGCATGAACTGGGCGACGCTGAGCAGCGCCAGCACCCGCCACCGGCGGGGGTACGGCTGGACCGGCCCGTGGGCGTGCCGCGTCGAGGTGAGGTGGGCGGTCACGTGGCGGCTCCGTGGCTCGACATGAGGACATCCCTAACTTGAACATAGGTGTACGACTTATTGCGCCCACAGTAACCTGTACACCAGTGTTCGAAAAGGGGGATGTGGTGGAGCCGACGAACGACGCCGTCACGCGGCGGGGCAAGCGCGCGGACGCGCAGCGCAACATCGCCGCGATCCTCGACGCCGCGCTGGAATGCCTCGCCGCCGATCCCGACGCCAACATCGCCGAGATCGCCCGGCGCGCCGGCGTCGGCCGGGTCACCCTCTACGGCCACTTCTCCTCCCGCGAGGACCTTGTCGACCAGGTGTTCACCCGCACCCTCGACGAGGCGGACCGGGCGCTCGACGCGGTGGACCTCACCGGCGACCCCCGGGCGGCCCTGACCCGCCTAGTCACCTCGAGCTGGCACATCGTCGACCAGTTCCGGCACCTGCTCGACGCCGCCCAGCGGTCACTGCCACCCGCCCGCATCCGCGCCGCTCACGAGGGGCCGATACGCCGGATCGCCGGTCTCATCGACCGTGGGCGCGCCGAGGGGGCGTTCCGCAGCGACCTACCCGCGCCGTGGATGGTGACGCTCTTCTACACCGTCGTGCACGCGGCGGCGGACGAGATCGCCGCAGGGCGGCTCACCGAGGCCGCCGCACCCCACGTCATCGACGCCACCCTGCAGGCCGCGTACGCCCCGCCGGGCCGATGAGCCGGCCGGCTATTCCTCGCCCCCGCGCAGCCCGACCAGGACCTCCTCCAGCTCGTCCGGCTTGACCAGCACGTCGCGCGCCTTGGAGCCCTCGGACGGGCCCACCACGCCCCGGGTCTCCATGAGGTCCATCAGCCGGCCCGCCTTGGCGAAGCCGACCCGCAGCTTCCGCTGCAGCATCGAGGTCGAGCCGAACTGCGAGGTGACCACCAGCTCGACCGCCTGCACCAGCAGGTCCAGGTCGTCGCCGATGTCCTCGTCGATCTTCTTCTTGCTCTCCTGCGCGACGGTCAGCACGTCCGAGCGGAACTCCGGCTCCCGCTGGTCCTTGCAGAACTTCACCACGTCGTGGATCTCGCGCTCGGTGACCCAGGCGCCCTGGATCCGCATCGGCTTCGAGGCCCCCATCGGCAGGAAGAGCCCGTCACCACGGCCGAGCAGCTTCTCCGCGCCCGGCTGGTCGAGGATGACCCGCGAGTCCGCCAGCGAGGAGGTGGCGAAGGCGAGCCGGGACGGCACGTTCGCCTTGATCAGGCCGGTCACCACGTCGACCGAGGGGCGCTGGGTGGCGAGCACCAGGTGGATGCCGGCGGCCCGGGCGAGCTGGGTGATCCGGACGATCGAGTCCTCCACGTCGCGGGGGGCGACCATCATCAGGTCGGCCAGCTCGTCCACGATCACCAGCAGGTACGGGTACGGTCGCAGCTCCCGCTCACTGCCCGGGGGCGCCTTGATCTCGCCGTTGCGTACCTTGCGGTTGAAGTCGTCGATGTGCCGGACCCCGTTGGCGGCGAGGTCGTCGTAGCGCATGTCCATCTCGCGGACGACCCACTCCAGCGAGTCGGCCGCCTTCTTCGCGTTGGTCACGATCGGCGTGACCAGATGCGGGATGCCCTCGTAGCCGGTCATCTCGACCCGCTTCGGGTCGATCAGCAGCAGCCGCACCTCGTCCGGGGTGGCCCGGGTCAGGACCGAGACCAGCAGCGAGTTGAGGCAGGACGACTTGCCCGCGCCGGTCGCGCCGGCGATCAGGATGTGCGGCATCTTGGCCAGGTTGGCCACCACGTAGCCGCCCTCGATGTCCTTGCCGAGCGCCACCACCATCGGGTGATGGTCGCTGGTCGCGGCTCGCGAGCGCAGCACGTCGCCGAGGGCCACGTTCTCCGGGTCGGTGTTCGGGATCTCCACGCCCACCGCGCTCTTGCCCGGGATCGGGCTGAGGATCCGTACGTCGGGAGACTTCACCGCGTACGCGATGTTGCGGGAGAGCTGGGTGATCCGCTCGACCTTGACACCCGGGCCCAGCTCCACCTCGTACCGGGTGACCGTCGGGCCGCGGGTGAAGCCGGTGACCGCGGCGTCCACGTCGAACTGGTCGAAGACGCCGGTCAGCGCGGCGATCACCTCGTCGTTGGCCTTGCTGCGGGTCTTCGGTGCGGCACCGGTGCCCAGCATGTTCGCCGGCGGCAGGGTGTAGTCCCCGGACAGCCCGGTGAGCGCGAGCTGCTCGGCCCGGGTGGGCAGGGGCGAGTGCTCCGGCGGCTCGACCGGCTTGCGGGAGGCGGGCACCTTGCCCGGCGGCTTGCGCGGCAGCACCAGGGTTTCCTGCAGGTCGACGCCGTCGAGGTCGGCGTCGGGGTCGTCCGGGTCCAGCGGTGGCGGCATCCGCTTGGCCGGCCGCCTGCGGCCCGGCTTCTCCACCGCGTCGGTCCCGGCCTCCTCCGTGCCGGGCGGCGCGACCAGGGTGCCGGCGAGCAGGCCGAGTCGCTCGGGGATCTTGTTGATCGGGGTCGCGGTGACCACCAGCAGGCCGAAGACCAGCAGCAGGATCAGCAGCGGCACCGCCACCCAGGCGGTGATCGCCGCCTCCAGCACGTCACCGACCCCGGCGCCGATCAGCCCGCCCGCGTAGTCGCGCTGGACGGAGTCGACCGGGTCCTGTCCGATGTGCAGCATCGCCGCGGTGGCGATCAGCATGGAGCCCCAGCCGACCAGGCCCCGACCCCGGTGCTCCGGATCGGGCGGGGTGCGCATGAGCCGCCAGGCGCCGATCATCAGCAGCACCGGCACCACGATCGCGATCGCGCCGAGGAAGAGCCGCACGGTGTCGGCCAGCCGGGCGCCGACCGGCCCGGCGCCGCCGAACCAGATCGCCACCGCGGTCAGGATGGCGAGACCGAAGAGGAGCAACCCGCCGCCGTCGCGCCGGTGCTCCGGGTCGAGGTCGCGGGCCGAGGCGGCCTGCCGGCCGGCGGCCCGCACCGCCCAGCCCACCCCGTGCGCCAGCCCCATCCACAGCGCACCGATCGCCCGGCCGAGGTAGACGGCCGGCCCCGGGCGGGCCGCCGGTCGCCGCCGGGCCGTCGCCCTGGTGGTCTTCTTCGCCGGCTGGCGGGCACGGCTGTTCGTGGTACCGCGCGGCGACGCGCCGCGCCGCCGGCTCGCCTGAGAGGTACGGCCCGCCATACAGTCACCGTAACGGCGTCACCCGGCAGATCGCCGCTTTTCCGGGTCGTGTCCGCGCGTCGCAGCACGGACCGCGCCGTCGGCTGTGTTATTCGCCTCAGAAGGGATGCCCCCATGGCGTCGCCGGAGATCGAGGACGGTCCGGACGGCCCCCTGGCCGGACACCCGCAGGCGTTGCGACCCCTGACCGGTGAGCTGATCGCCGCCGTGCTGACCAACCGCGGCTACGCGGTCGCCCGAGACGCCGACGGTGACCTGGTGGGCCGCTGGGAGCAGAACGTGATCTGGTTCTTCCGCCGGGGTGCCGCGGGCGAGATGCTCCAGGTCCGTACGATCGCCGCGCCCCGCTTCGGGATCGAGCACGTCCCGTCCCTGCACGCCTTCTGCAGCTCCTGGAACCATGACCGGCTCTGGCCCAAGGCGTTCGTGCACGTCGCCGACGACGGGCTGGCGCAGGTCTGCGGCGAGGTGACCACCGACCTGGAGGCCGGGGTCACCCCGCACCAGCTCGACCAGCTGATCGACTGTGGCATCTCCACCGGCTGTCAGCTCGCGGCCGCCGTCGGCCGGCTCCCCGGCGGGTCGGACCGGTGACCACCTCCCGGGACCGGGCGCTGGCCGCCGCGCTCGCCGACGCCGGGGACCTGCCCGACGGCGAGGCCCGCTTCGCCGAGCTGGAGCGGATCGCCGGTCAGGCCGACGCGAGCGGCGACCCGCGTACCGCGCTGGCCGCCCGGTTCGCGCTGATCGAGGGGTACCTGCACCACGGGGAGCGGTGGCGGCTGCTCGAACCGGTACGCCGGTGCCTGGCCTCGGTCGACCGGGCGCCCGGCCTGCTGGACGGCCACCCCGAGGACGCGGCGACGCTGCGCCGCCACCAACGGCAGGCGGTGGAGGCGCTGTTCGGGACCCCGCGGATCGGCCTGGACCAGGCACGGTCCCTGTTGGACGATCTCGCCGACCGGCTGGGCCCCGACGCCGAGCCGGTCGCCGAGCTGCGCTGCCGGCTCGCCGACCACCTCGGTGACGAGCCGACCGCCCGCCGGGAGTACGACCGCTGGCGCGACGCCCGTTCCGGCCGCGGCCGGCTGACGC
>JBARAE010000423.1:0-3741 GCA_049791715.1 Micromonospora sp. | reverse complement strand
TACCGGTGACGGGGGGCGGGTGCGCCGGTTGGCGGCCACCGCCTCGTCGAGCCGGGCGAGGACGGCCCTCCGCTGGCCGGTGGCGTCGGCGTACGCGAGGGTCAGCCGCAGCCGGAAGCGGGCCGCGGCACCTCTGGGTACGCGGAGGCCGGCCACCAGGGCACCGGTGGGCCCGTGCAGCAGCGTCACCGGCACCGTCGGGTGGTGGGTGAGGCCGCTCAGCTCGGCGTACGTCCACTGGCGGGTCCTCCTGCGGCCGACCAGGATGACCCGGCGGTCGGTGACCACGGCGGTGCCGGCCTCGGTGACCCGGCTGCCTTCCGGCAGTGCGGACGAGGACTCCGGCTGCTCGACGGGGACGGCGGAAAGCTCGGCCCGGGGCAGGTCCGCGTGCCGCGGCACGGTGAGCAGGCCGGTCGACGGCTGGACGGCGACGACGGTCTCGTCGTGGGCCAGGTCCACGGGCACGGCCGGCCGGATGGACGGATGGTCCTCGGCGGAGGCCCGCAGCCGTTGCAGGCGGATGCCGCGCAGGCACCAGGCCTCGACGGCGTCCTCGTGGGCGCGCCGCCGTCGGGCGTTCTCCCGCGTGGCCCAGCGCACCCGCCAACCGGAACCGGTCCTGCTCGCATGGGTCACCGGTGACCGCCTTTCACGAGGATGATTCGCTGGCCATCCGGTACAACCCCTGAGGCGGCCGCAGGACACGGCACGGTTCCACTCTGGACGTCCGTCCTGGAGCGTCGGCGGCGGTCAGGGACCGGCGGTCGGCCGGCGGCGCGGCACCCTGCCGTTGCGTCGTCGCAGCTCACGCAGCGTCTGCCGCAGCTCGAACGCGATCCGCGCCGCCTCGTACGCCTCGTCGGCGTCCGGCTCCGCCAGCCGGCGCTCGCGCAGTTCCGTCCATTCGGCGTGATCAGTCATCGCCCTCGCCCCCCGTCGCGGCGTCCCGCTCCGCCGCTCGTTCACCCATCAGGCCAACGACGGCCGGCCCACCGGGTCGCGGGTGGTTCTGGTCACGTAACGGGTCGTTCTCGTGATCGACCAGGTTCTACGATCCACCGGTCCGCCGCGAGGGCGGTCTGCCGGCCTCCGATCCATGACCGCATCCTGGTCCAGCGGGCCTGACGGTCAGCCCTGCTTGGCTTCGGCGGCCGCCCGCTCCAGGCAGGCCGGCACGTCCGCGGCGTGGTACGGGTGCTCGCTGGGCTCGATGCCGGCGAGGAACATCGCGTAGACGGCGGCCATCCGCAGCAGGGCGATCGGGCGAAGCAGCGCGACGGCCCGTTCCGGATCGCAGCCGGGCACGTCGGCCCGCCACCGGGCTGCCCACGCCTCCCGCAGCGGGCCGGCGGTCGCGGGGTCCAGGGTCTCGGTGAGCCGGAGGATGTCGAACGCAGGGTGGCCGACGAACGCGTCGCCCCAGTCGATGATCACCCGCTTCCGGCCGTCGCTGCGGACGTTGCCGGGGTGCAGGTCGCCGTGCACGAGCGTGTCGGGCAGGCCGCAGCGGCGGACCTCCGCCAGCCGGTCGTCGAGCCCGGCGAGCAGGTCGTCCGCGGCGGACACGTCGTGCGGGGCGAGCGCCGCCCGGATCCAGCGGGCTAGGCCCGGCCCGCGCAGGTCGGGTACGCCGGCGGCGACCAGCCCCGGCACGTCGTCGACGGCGCGGAGCTGGATGGCGTGGTGGTCGACGGCGATGGCGGCCCGTTCGTCCGGCCCGGCCTCGTAGCGGTCCTCCCCCGGCACGTGGTCGAGCAGCACCCGCCCCGTGCCGTCGTCGGCGAGCAGGGGCGGGGTGGCGCCGGGCGCCGCCCGGGCGAGCCAGCGCAGCACGGCAGCCTCGTGCCGGAAGAAGACCGGCACCTGCTTGAGCCAGGCGGTGCCGTGCTCGCCGTCGAGGCGCCAGATCGCGGACAGGTTCCAGGTGCGCTGCTGCGCCACGGTGGTCAGCGGTCGGCCGAGGCGGCCCAGTTGGTCGGCGGCCCAGCCGAGGCTGCGGGCCGGACCGCCCGGTTCGGCCCACGGGGCGCGCAGCGGCTCGGGGGCCAGGTCCACCTGCATCGCTGCCAGCGGTACGGGCGGGCGCCCGGTCACCTGACCCAGGTAGGTGAGGTGACCGCCGGGCGGCTCGGGCCGGTCGGCGGCGAGCAGCCGCAGCACGGCCACGTCGAGGCCGTACCGGCGGCGGGCCTCGACGACCACCGAGGAGACGTCCTGCCACCACGGCTCCGGCACGTCGTACGCGGGAAGGGCGCCCAGCGGCACGCCGGCGTCGTCGAGCAGGGCGAGGGTCACGGTCCGGGACACGCCGGGACGGTATCGCCGGGTGCGAGAGCACGCGAGCGGATAACCGGGGGACGTCACACCTGTGGTCCCTGAGTCCGCCCTGAGCCGTCGCTCCGGGGCCCCTCCGGGGTCGCCCCGGATGTCCGCACCCGGATCGCCGGCCAGGCTGAGGCAATGATGGCAACTGATTCCCGCGTGACCGCCCGCACCTCGTACCCCTGGTTGCGGCCGGTGGCCGTGACCGCGTCGTTGCTGCTGCTCGGCTACGGCATTCTTCGCCTGATCGACGGCCTGGACGGACACCGCGACAAGTCCGGATGGGCCTGGATGACCGGGCACAGTCTCTTCCTGCTCGGCATCGTGCTCTTCGCCGTGGTGATGGTCGAGCTGCGCGGCCTGCTGCTGACCACCCCGCTCCGGAAGAAGGCGCTCACCAACGTGGCGGCCGGGGCCGGAGTGCTTGGCGCGGTCGGCTTCGTCTGGGTGATCCTCGGCGACCTGTTCCCGCGCTTCGCCGATGCGGCGCCGCCGTCGGACCTGGTGCTCTTCGGCGGGCCGTTGCTGTTCGAGCTGGGCCTGCTCACGCTGCTGGTCCGGGCCGTCGTCGTGCGGCTGCTGCCGATCTGGGCACCCGTCGCGGTGCTGGTCGGGTTCGTCGCGATCGCGATCAACCTGGACCTGCTGCCGATCGGCGCGGCACTCGTCTTCGGTGGGCTGCTCCCGCTCGCTGGTCCGCGCTCCGGCGGCGGCCTGGGCCGACCCGGTCAGGCGTAGACCGGGCGCCGGGTGCCGCCGTGGTCGGCGCAGGGGCCGCCGGGCAGGCCGGTCATGCTGTGCAGGCCGTCGTTGCACTGGACCATGTAGCCCCTGCCGTCCCAGAACTCGGCGACGCAGTCGAAGTAGTCGCACACGTCGGTGGCCGGCGAGTAGATGTAGGAGCCGCCGCAGTAGTTGTAGCCGTACGGGTTCTGCGGCGCGCCGCAGAGGTCTCCGGGGCTGGGGCTGGGCGACGTGGAGGGGCTCGGCCGGGTGCTGCCGGTTCTGGTGGAGGTCGGCCGCGGCGACGGCTTCACCACCGTTCCTCCGGTGGTCGGGCCGGGCACCGTGGCCGGTCCCGAGGTGGGCGCCCCCGGGACGGTGCCGGGCGAGCTGCCCGGGACGGGGCTGCCGGTGGCCCCGGACGCGAGGGTGGGAGTGGCGGAGGCGACCGGCGTGCCGAGGCCGGTCGACGGGGTGGGCTCACCAGCGGCGGTCGCCCCTGCGCTGGACCCGGTGTCCATGTCCATGCCGACCACCGGGCGGTCCGAGGTGGACCAGCGCACCGTGCCGGCGACCGCGGCGAGCACCAGGAGTGGCCGTACGAGGACCTCGTCGGGGTGGCGCACGATCCGGACGAGCCGTTCACGCTGCTGCACACGCACGGCCGGGGCCGGATTCGCGGGGTACGCGTGC
>JBARAE010000422.1:0-8800 GCA_049791715.1 Micromonospora sp. | reverse complement strand
CCCCTGGCGCCGCCCGCGCCGCCGGACCTCCTCGCCGACGCCGAGCGCGTCCAGCGCCCGCAGCGCCGCCGGCCAGATGCCGAGCCCGGTCCCCGTCTCGGGCAGGCCGGCGGACCGTTCCAGGACGGTCACCTCCCAACCGGCCGCCCGCAGGCCGATCGCCGTGGCCAGCCCGCCGATGCCACCACCCACTACCGCCGCTCGCTTCCCCATGACCGCACCGTACTACAGCTGTAGTGGCCAGGACTACGCCTGTAGTCTGAGCGGCGTGACGGATCGGCGACAGCACCTGCTCGACGCGGCGATCCGGGTGCTCGGCACCCGGGGGCTGCGCCAGCTCACCCACCGGGCCGTGGACGCCGAGGCGGGCCTCCCCGAAGGCTCCGCGTCCAACCAGTTCCGCACCCGGGACGCGCTGGTCACGGCGATCTTCGGCCGCCTGGTCGAGGTGGAGACCGCCGCCTGGGACCAGCTCGCCACTCAGCTCCGGCCCGGGGACGTGAACGGCTTCGTCGCGGTACTCGGTCGGCTGATCCGGCAGCTCACCACCGAGGGCCGGGTGATCACGCTGGCCCGGCACGCGCTCTTCGTCGAGGCCGCCGTCCACCCCGAGCTGCGCCGGGAGATCGGCGCCGGACGACAGCGGCTGGCCCAGTGGGGCGTCCCGCTGATCGCCGGCCTGGGCTCCACCGACCCGGCGGCGCACTTCCGGATGCTGCTGAGCCTGGTCGACGGGTTGTTCAGCAACCAGCTCGCCTGCCCGGAAGACGAGTTCGACCCGGAGGGGGCGATCGCGGCCATGCTCCGCGGCCTCCTGCCCGGATGGCGACCCCGCGACTGAGGCCGTTCGCCGCCGGGGCGGTCAGGTCGCGGGCAGGCGGGTCCAGGCGGGCCGTCTCGGCGGCCCCGGCCGGCATCGGATCGGTCAGCACAGACGTACCCCCGGGCAGCGATCCACCACCCGGGGGTACCTCGAAGCGGCGCCGGTGGATGCGCCGCGATCAGATCAGCGGTCCGACCGGCCGCGCCGAGCCATCCGGCGTCGGGCCAGGGCCGCCACGCTGCCCCAGATGCCCTTGCGGAACAGCAGGACGGCCAGCACGAAGATGGCGCCGGTGACCAGGCCGATCTGCTCGAAGCCGGAGAACGACAACCAGTCCTCCAACCGCACGAGGAATGCCGCGCCGATCACCCCGCCCCACAGGGTGCCGATCCCGCCGAGCACCACGACGATGACCGCCTTGCCGGAGGTGGTCCAGTGCAGCGCGTCCAGCGACACGAACTGGTGCCCCATGACGAACAGTCCGCCGCCCAGGCCGGCGAGGAACGCCGACAGGACGAACGCGGTCAGCTTGTACCGGTGCACCGGGTAACCGAGCGCACGGGCCCGGGCCGGGTTGTCGCGAATGCCGACCAGTACCCGCCCGAAGGGCGAGTTCACGATCCGCCACGCGGCCCAGAGGCCGAGGAGCGCGATCGGCAGGGCGGCGTAGTAGAAGTAGTACTCGTCGGAGAGGTCCAGCCCGCCGAGTTCGCGCGGCACCGCCTGGAGGCCGTTCTCGCCGCCGGTGACCGTGCCCCACTTGTTGGCGACGTAGTAGATCATCTGGGCGAACGCCAGCGTCACCATGGCGAAGTAGATGCCGGTCCGCTTCACCGCGAGATAGCCGATCGGGACGGCGATCACGGCCGCGGCCACCGCGCCGATCAGCACCGCGACCGGGAACGGCAGGCCGGCCTTGGTCGCGACGATGCCGGCGACGTACGCCGACGTGCCCCAGAACGCCGCGTGGCCGAAGGACATCAGTCCGGTGAAGCCGAGCAGCAGGTCCACCGAGACCGCGAAGAGCGCCCAGCACAGGATGTCCACGGCGATCCCCGGGTAGAGGCCGTTGGGCAGCCAGAGGGCGACCGCCAGCCCCACCGCGAGCAGCACGTACCGGACCCACCAGGGGGCCCGGGCCACGGCGACCAGCCCGGAGCGGGCCGGGCCCGGCTTCGCCCCGGGCTCGCTGTCGACGACGGTGGTCATGCCGGTGCCTCCTCACGCCCGAACAGGCCGGCCGGGCGCCACATCAGCACGGCGGCCATCACGATGAACACCAGGGTCTGGGACAGGATCGGCCAGTCGGCCAGGTAGACCACGCCCCAGGCCTGGATCAGACCGATGCCGAACCCGGCGGCCACCGACCCGAAGATCGAGCCGAGACCGCCGATCACCACCACCGCGAAGACCACGATGATGAGGTCGGAACCCATCAGCGGGTTGACCGCCCGCATCGGGGCGGCGAGGACCCCGGCCAGCCCGGCGAGCGCGATGCCGAAGCCGAAGACCGGGGTCACCCACCGTCCCACGTTGATCCCGAACGCCCGGGTCAGCTCCGGGCGTTCGGTCGCGGCCCGCACCACCATGCCCACCCGGCTGTGGGTGAGCAGCCACCACACCCCGACGCAGATCGCGACGGCGATGGCCAGGACGAAGACCCGGTAGGTCGGGAAGTCGAACAGTCCGAAGTCGACGGAGCCGCCGAGCTCGGCCGGCGTGGCGTACGGGATGGACTGCACGCCGTACCGGGACTTCACCAGATCCTGCAGGATGAGGGTCAGGCCGAAGGTGAGCAGGAAGTTGTAGAGCGGATCGAGCTGGGCCAGCCGGTGCACGAAGGCCCGCTCCAGCGCCATGCCCAGCACCCCCAGCACCACCGGCATGATCACCAGCGCCCACCAGAACGGCACCCCGAACTCGGTCAGCAGGACGTACGCCCCCATCGCGCCGAGCATGTAGAAGGCGCCGTGGGCGAAGTTGACCACGCGGAGCATCCCGAAGATGACCGCCAGGCCGAGGGCGAGCAGGGCGTAGAACGCCCCGTTCACCAGCCCGTCGAACGTGTGCTGAAGGAAACCGGTCATGGCCTCGTCACATCTTGCAGTCGGCCGACGGGGGCGCGAAGGCCTCGGCCGCCGGGATGGTCTTCAGGATCTTGACGTAGTCCCAGGGCTCCTTGACCTCGGACTGCGGCTTGACCTGGGCCAGGTACGCGTCGTGGATGACCCGGTGGTCCTCGGCGCGGATCTTGCCGTTGCGCAGGAACACGTCGTTGATGCTCTTGCCTTCCAGGCCGGCGACGACCTTGTCGGCGTCGTCGGTGCCGGCCGCCTGCACGGCCTCCAGGTACTGCATCGCGGCGGAGTAGTTGGCCGCGTGGGCGAACGACGGACGGGTACCGGTCTCCTTCTGGAACCGGTCGGCCCACTCCCGGTTCTGCTGGTCGAAGTTCCAGTACCAGGCGTCGGTGTAGGTGGTCCCGGCCAGCGCCGCCGGGGTGAGCGAGTGGATGTCGGTGATGAACATCAGGCCGACCGAGAGGCCGACGCCCTTGTCCCGAAGCTTGAACTCGTTGTACTGCTTCACCAGGTTGACCAGGTCGGCACCGGCCTGCATGGTGCCCAGCACGTCCGGCTTCGGGTTGAGCGTGGGCGCCTTCAGCAGGAAGGTCGAGAAGTTGTCGTTCGGGAACGGGGTCGCGTCCTTCGCCACGATCTTGCCGCCCGCGGCTTGCACGGCGGAGGAGAACTTCTTCTCCATGTCCTGCCCGAACGCGTAGTCCGGGTAGACGATGTACCAGTTCTTCGCGCCCTGCTCGGTGACCGCCTTGCCCGTGCCGTTGGCCAGCATGTAGGTGTCGTACGCGTAGTGGAAGGTGTATTTGTTGCACGACGTGCCGGTCAGGGCCGTGGTCGCGGCGCCGATGTTGAAGTACAGCTTCTTCTTCGCCTTGGCCACGTCGGCGACCTTCAGCGCCGCCGAGGAGGTCGGGACGTCGAGGATCGCGTCAACGCCCTTGCGGTCGTAGAGCTCGGCCGCCTTGGTGTTGGCGATGTCCGGCTTGTTCTGGTGGTCGGCGGACTCGACGGTGATGTTGCTGGTGATCGCCTTGTCGCCGTACTTGGCCTTGAAGTCGGCGATGGCCATCTCCACGGCCTTGACCGAGTTCTTGCCGGACAGTTCCGAGTAGCCCCCGGACTGGTCGTTCAGGACACCCAGCACGATCTTGTCGTCGGTGAGCTTGGAATCACCCGACCCGCTCGGACCACCGCCGCCGCACCCGGCGGCGAGCAGCACGGCGGCGGACGCCGCCGCCAAACCTGCGGTTCTGCGCATACCGATCCCTCCATATCCGCGCCGAGACGCGGCTCAATGTGCCGTTGGACATTCAGATGCCGAGGTACGCCAGCAGCTCGCGCTCCCGCGAGCGCACCTCGGAGTTGTCCATCGCCTCCGCGATCCGTCCCTCGGCCAGCAGGTAGTGCCGGTCGGCGACGCCGGTGGCGAAGTGCAGGTTCTGCTCGACGAGCAGCACTGTCACGCCGTGCTTCTTGGCCTCCCGGAGCAGGTCGCCGACCTGCTGCACGAGCAGTGGGGAGAGCCCCTCGGTGGGCTCGTCGCAGAGCAGCAGCCGGGCGCCCATCCGGAGCACCCGGGCCAGGGCGAGCATCTGCTGCTCGCCGCCGGAGAGCATGGTCGCCGCCGAGTCCCGCCGGGTGTAGAGGGCGGGGAACGCCTCGTACACCCGCTCCAGCGACCACGGGTCGGGACCGACCCGCGGCGGGAGGGTCAGGTTCTCGGTGACGGTGAGGCTGGCGTACGCGCCGCGGTCGTCGGGGACCCAGCCGAGCCCCAGCCGCGCCCGCTTGTACGCCGGCAGCCGGGTGATGTCCCGGTCGTCGAGGGTGATCGTGCCCCGCTGGCCGGTGTGCAGCCCCATCAGGCAGCGCAGCAGGGTGGACTTGCCGGCGCCGTTGCGGCCGACCAGGGTGACCACCTCGCCGGCGGCGACGTCCAGGCTCACCTCCCGCAGCACCTGCGCCTCGCCGTAGAAGGCGGAGAGGTTCTCAATGCGCAGCATCAGCGGCTCCCAGGTAGGCGGTGATGACCCGCTCGTCGGCGCGGACCTGCTCGTACGGCCCCTCGACCAGCACCTTGCCGGCCTGCAGGACGGTGACGGTGTCGGCCAGCCGGCCGACGACGCTCATGTTGTGCTCGACCATCACCACCGTCCGGCCCTGGCGGACCCGGGCGATCAGTTCGACGGTGCGGTCGACGTCCTCCAGCCCCATCCCGGCGGTCGGCTCGTCGAGCAGCAGCACCTTCGGGTCCAGGGCGAGGGCGATGGCCAGTTCCAGGGCGCGCTTGCGGCCGTACGCGAGGGCCTCCGCCGGGGCGTCGGCCAGCTCCTCGAGGCCGACCATGGCCAGCAGTTCCTCGGCGCGTTCCCGGTAGCGGTTCATCAGCTTCGACGACCGCCAGAACCGCCAGCCCAGGCCGCTCGGCGACTGCAGCGCCAGCTCGACGTGCTCACGGGCGGAGAGCTGCGGGAAGAGGCTGGTGATCTGGAACGAGCGGGCCACGCCCAGCCGGGCGACCCGCTCGGGGGGCAGACCGGTGACGTCCCGGCCGTCCAGCTCGATCTTTCCGCCGCTGGGTGGCAGGAAGCCGGTGAGCAGGTTGAACAGGGTGGTCTTCCCGGCGCCGTTCGGGCCGACCAGGACGTGCACGGTCTCCGGCGCCACATCGAGGTCCACCCCGTCGACCGCCCGGAAGCCCCGGAAGTCCCGGGTCAGCCCGCGGGCCGACAGGAGCGCTTGCCCGGCCATCGCTCATCCTCCGCACGTCACCCGCGACGACCAGGTCGGTGACCGTGGTCACAGGGTCGTCGCGTGGAGGAAACGTACGGTGTGACGCAGGACCCGAGCCATGTCGGTGCCCCACACATTCAGCCCGGATCGGACGGGCCAGCACCCCATAAGGGGGTGCCCGTCCCCCCGTGCCGCCGGTCGGCGGGACCGATCGGTGCCCGCCGATCGGCACCGACATGTGGTGGCGCCACCGGGCGTCAGCGGCTCCCGACGTACTCCGGCAGGACCAGGCCGTCGGCCTTGCTGAAGAACATCCTGGCGGTCAGCCGCCGCAGCGGGCGGGAGGTCATCGCCCGCATCGACCGGTCCCGCAGCCAGATCGCGGTCCGGCTGGCCGGGAGGAAGCCGCCGATTCCGCCGCCGGGCAGTTCCTGCCCGCGCCGCACGTGCGCCCGCAGCGCCTCCTCGTAGCGGCGGTACGCGGCCCGGTGGTCGCCCTCGGCGGCGGCCAGCTCCCCCGCCAGCAGGTACGCCCCGACCAGGGAGAGGCTGGTGCCCTGGCCGGTCAGCGGGGACGGGCACCAGGCGGCGTCGCCGAGCAGCGCCACCCGCCCCGCGCTCCACCGCTCCATCCGCACCTGGCCGTACAGGTCGAAGTAGAAGTCGGGCGCGTCCGGCATCGCGGTCAGCAGCTCGGCGGTGCGCCAGCCGACGTCGGCGAACCGCTCGGCCAGGATGCGCTGCTGCCCGGCGGTGTCCCGCCGCTCGACGCCGAGCGGCGGGGAGACGAAGCTGAACAGGGCGCTGGTCCGTCCGTCCCGGGTCGGCCGGGTCCCCACGACCCGGCCGCCGGGGACGTTGTGCAGCAGGAACCAGCCCTCGTGGTCCGGGTACGGGGTGCTGAAGTACGCCAGGTACGCCCCGAGCGGCCGCACGTACGCCGACTCCGGCCCGAACGCCAGCGCCCGGGTCCGCGAATGCACGCCGTCGGCGCCGACCACCAGGTCGAACCGGCGCGGGGCGGCCCGCTGGAAGGTGACCGACACGGCCTCGTCGTCCTGGCTCAGCGTCTCGATCGAGTCGTCGAAGAGGTACTCCACCTCGGCCCGGGTCTCCTCGTACAACAGCCGGGCCAGGTCGCCCCGCTCGATCTCGATGTCGGCGACGATCCCCTCGCCGTCGAACGCGTGCACCGGCACCCGGCAGGTCACCCCACCGTCGGCGGTCACGTACGCCATGCCGCGCTCGGCGACGCTCGCCGCGCGGATCCGCGCGGTGAGTCCCATCCGATCGACCACCTCGCGGGCGGTGCCCCGGATGTCGACGGCCTGCCCGCCGGGGCGGACACCGGGAGCACGCTCCACCACCGTCGGCTGGAAGCCGTGCCGGTGCAGCCAGAAGGCGAGGGCGGGGCCGGCGATGCCGGCGCCGGAGATGAGCACGGTCCTGTTGGTCACCGCAGCACTCCCGAATGTCATGCGTACACCGTCCACCGCGTCGCTGAGCGGGGCGGGCGGGGCGAACGCCCTGCGCGGGAAACGCTAGTTCCGGGACGTCCCCACGTCGCCCCACGTACTAGTACGCTGCCGGTCGGACAGCCTTTCGGCGTCGTCTCGTACTAGTACGCTCCCGCCCGGAGGTGTCCATTGGCCCGCGAGACTTCCGCCTCGCCCCCGTACCGCCGGATCGCGGCCGAGATCCGACGCCGGATCGAGGGAGGCGAGCTGCGGCCGGGCGACACCGTGCCGTCGGCGCGTCAGATCACCCGGGAGCACGGGGTGGCCATCGCCACCGCGACCAAGGTCCTCGCGCTGCTGCGGGAGGAGGGCCTGGTGCTGGCCCGTCCCGGCGCCGGCACGGTGGTGGCTCCCGCGCAGCGGTCCCGACCGGCCGGCGACCGTACCGAGCCGGAGTTGAGCCGGGAGCGGCTGATCCGTACCGCGATCACCCTCGCCGACGCCGGCGGTCTGGCCGCGGTCTCGATGCGGCAGATCGCCGCCGAGCTCGGGGTGGCCACCATGTCGCTGTACCGGCACGTACGCGGCCGGGACGAGCTGATCATGGCGATGGCCGACCGGGCCCTGGCCGACGCGCCGCTGCCCGCGGTCCAGCCGGCGGGCTGGCGGGCCGGGCTGGAGGTGCTCGCCCGCGCCCAGTGGGCGACCTACCGGCGGCACCGCTGGCTGCCGCACGTCATCTCCATCCCCCGTCCGCAGCTGCTGCCGCAGGGCATGGCGCACACCGAGTGGGGGCTGCGGGCCACCGCGGGTCTCGGCCTGGACCGGAACGTGCGCTGGCACGTCGCGATCACCCTGATCACCTACGTGCGGGGCGTCGCCACGAACCTGGAGATGCGGGCGCAGGCGGAGCAGGACACCGGCCTCACCGACGACCAGTGGGTGGACCGCCAGGTGTCCATGTTCCAGCAGATGATGGCCAGCGGTGGCTACTCGACCATGGGGGCGCTGACGGCCGAGGGCGACGTGGAGCTGGACCTGGACAGCGTCTTCGAGTTCGGCCTGTGCCGGCTCCTCGACGGCTACGCCGCGCTGATCGAGCGGCAGCCACCCGCCGGGGAGCCGGGCCTCACTCGGGGAAGGTGACCACCCACCGGGCCCCCTCGCCCCGAGCCAGCCGCGCGAACGCCGCCGGCGCCTCGTCCAGCGGGATCCGACCACTGACCAGCGGGCGCAGGTCCAGCGTCCCGTCGCCGACCGCCCGGGCCAGCTCCGGGACCTCCCGGTCCGGGTCGGCGGAGCCGTACACCGAGGAGCGCAGGGTGCGGGCGGAGTGGAAGATGTCCAGCGCGGCGAGGCTGACCATGTCGTCCCGGCCGCCCATGCCGACCACGGTGACCGCTCCCCCGCGCCGGGTGAGCCGCCAGGCGGCGCGGATGGTGGCCGACCGGCCGACGCACTCGAAGGCGTGGTCGACACCCCGGCCCTCGGTGCGCGCCCGCACCTCCTTGGAGAGCTGGTCGTCGGAGAGCAGGAAGTCGGTGGCGCCCGCGGCGAGGGCCAGCTCGCGCTTGGCCTCGGCCACGTCGACCGCGATGATCGGCCCGGCACCGGCGGCCCGGGCGGCGATGAGCACGGAGAGGCCGACCCCGCCGAGGCCGATCACGGCCACCGACTCGCCCGGCGCCACCCGGGCCGTGTTGCGC
>JBARAE010000421.1:0-12819 GCA_049791715.1 Micromonospora sp. | reverse complement strand
CCAAGGGCCCGGGCGGACGAACCGGCAACTTCCGCGCCGGTCGACGTCGACCCGGTCGCTGCGGACACCGCCGATCCGGCCGGCGAGGAACCGACGCCGGTTGACTTCCTGCCGGCGAACGACGTCGAGGAGGACCTGCTCGGCGCGGCCGGCAGCGGCAGCACGGACAGCTTCCTCACCACCCTGCTGCTGGCCCGGGTGCTGCTTCCGGTCGCGCCCGACTCCGCGCCCGGCAGCCGGCCCGGCGACCCCGGATTCGTCTGGCGCACCGAGGAACTGGACGGCGAGACGTACGTGGTGGTGTACACCTCCCCGGAGCGACTCGCCGAGCGGGTCGACGGTCCCGTCGAGACGGTCCGGGTCAAGTTCGTCCAGCTCATCCGCCGCTGGCCGGACCAGGACTGGTCGTTCGCGGTCAACCCGGGCACCCCGGTCGGCGCCAAGTACCCCGGCGAGCAGGTGGTCGGGCTGGCCAACTGGGCGGCGGAGGTGGGCCTCGGCGACGACCCGGAGAGCGAGCCGGAGCAGCCCGCCGCAAAGCCGGAGCCGGCCAGCCCGCCCCGGTACGCCCCGGCGGCCGTCGACCCGACGCGTCCGGTGACCATGCAGAAGGCGGTCGCTCCCAGCCAGCTCGCCTACTACCTGGAGCGGGGCTACGACCGGGTCTCCGGATTCGTACACCGGGCCAGCGAGCTCGCCCACCTGAGCACCCCTGCCGAGCTGTACGACGCCCTCGGCCTCGGCCACGCGGACTCGCCGTTCTCCCGCGACGCGGAGAGGGTCTACGTGCTCCGCTGGCCGGCGTACCGGCCGAGCCTCTACCGCATCCCCTACGGCGGCCAGAACGAGGCGGCGATGCGGGCCATGGAGGGTTGGGTGATCGAGCGCCCACCCTTCCGCGGCAACGGGTTCGCCCCGGGCGAGAGCAGTGACGTGGTGGCCGAGTTCAAGGTGGACAGCGCCCGGCTGCCGCACGGCGCGCAGCTCTGGCGGATCGGCGCGGACGGCACCGAGCGGGTGATCGCCATCCTGGACACCGACGCGCTGCTGTGGCGACAGGTGGGTGAGCCGTGACCCGGGACGGGTACGTGGCCCGCTGGCAGGGCCGGGAGTACCAGGCCAGCCCCGACGGTGGCGACGTCCGGCTCTACCAGCCGGAGCCGGGGGAGGGCTTCGAGGAGGTACGCCCCGGCCGGTACGTCCGAGTGGTGCCGGCGTCCGAGGTGGACGACCTGGCGTACGTCCGGACCACCTGCACCTGGCAGGGGCAGCCGTTCATCGTGCTGGCGGAGCACGACGGCTGGCTGCGGGTGGAGTACACCGGCGGACGGTGGCCGGTCGCCCAGGCGATGGGGCTGGAGAGCTTCGACTTCGGCGTCTACCAGGGCTGGGCGCCCGCCAACGAGGTGGCCGACCTGCGCGAGCAGCGGGTCTGAGTCAGGACTTCGTCCAGCGCAGGATCTCGCCGAGCACCACGTCCCGGGCCTCCACGTGGGGGAAGTGGCCGACCCCGTCGAGCAGCCGCCACTCGTAGGGCGCCGTGACGTACCGGCCGGAGCCCTGCGCCGTGCGCGCCAGGGAGGCGGTGTCGAGGGCGCCGTGCAGCTGGAGGGTCGGAGTGACCAGCGGTTTCTGCATCAGCCGGACGAAGCGGTAGCCGTGCAGCCGAAGCACCGACCGGAACGCCCAGCGGTAGCCCTCCAGCGCGCAGAAGGCGGCCTGCGGGATCTGCATGGCCTCCCGGCAGCAGGTGGCGTACGCCGCGAAGTCCGGGCCGTTCACCCAACGCGGCCCGCCCCAGCGGCGCAGGATCGCCTCGACTTCGGCGCCGTCGTCCCGGGTGAGCACGTGCTCGTAGCGGGGGCGCTGGAACCTGAGGGTCGGCGTGGAGGCGGCGAACTGGCCGCGCGGGTCCGCGAAGATGGCGGCGCGCAACCGGAGCGGGTGCGGGGCGCCGAGCACCACCAGCCGTCGGACCAGGGTGGGATGGAACGACGCGGCGGTCCAGGCGATCAGGCCGCCGGCGCCGGTCCCCACCAGCGTCGCCGACCGTTCGCCCAGCGCCCGGATCAGCCCCGCCACGTCGGCGGCCAGGGTGTAGCCGTCGTACCCCCGGGGTGGCTTGTCGCTGGCACCGTAACCGCGCAGGTCGACGGCGACCGCCCGGAAGCCGGCGTCGGCGACGGCCGGCAGCATCTCCCGCCAGGCCCACCAGTGTTCCGGGAAGCCGTGCAGGAAGAGCACCATCGGGCCGGTGCCGGCCTCGACGACGTGGAACCGGCTGCCGTTGGCGCCGACGAAGCGGTGCGTCCACGGCCCCTCGGTGAGGACGCAGGACTCGTCGGCGGGTCCACCGCGCTGCTCGGTCATGTGCCACAGCCTAGGGCCGGCGTCCCCTGCCGAGCCCCGCAGGTCGTGAGGATCAGGGGTTTCTCCGGGGCGGCCCGCCGACCGGGTCCGGAAAGGGCGATGCCGGGGCAGGTGACCTGCCCGGGCACCGCGGTGGTGGTGGGTGATCCGTGGCTCAGGAGAAGCGGACCTTCACCGAGGTGCCGTTCTGCTCCAGCACCCGGACCTTCGTGCCGGTGGCCGGGAGCTTGACGCCGTGGTTCGGCAGCTCCTCGAACCAGTACTGCTTGCTGTCGTCGAACAGCGGCTGCCCGGCCTGACCGCGGATGTACTGCGGCTGGCTGTTGAGGTGCAGCGTGAACGAGTCCGCCTTCCGCAGGCTGAACGGCGCGTCGTACACCTGGACGCGGGCCCGCCAGGGGTTACCGGTCAGGTTGTAGATCGGCCGCGGGTGCGCGTCGATGATGAGGTTGCGCCCCTCACCCGGGTGCTCGAACGTGTCGTTGTCGGCCCAGCGCAGGTTCCAGTAGGAGATCAGCAGACCCTGCTGGTACGCGTAGTGGTCGACGAAGTCCGGCCGGGTGTTCTGGTAGCCGAAGTAGTACGGGCCGGTCCGCAGGTACTTGTCGTACGAGACGTACGTCCGGTTGCCGGCGATGTAGTAGTTGTCGAAGAGTTTGGTGTAGCTCTCGTCGGCGATGCTCCAACCCTTGAGCGCCCAGTCCCCGGCGCCGTTCTCGGCGCCGTCGCTGAGCAGGGTCTGCCCGTCGGCGGTGACGGTGATGGCGTCACCGAAGAAGCCGCCCGCGGAGAGCCCACCGTCGGTGATGTAGTGGAACCGGAACTGCGCGACCTTGCCGGCGGCGAAGTCCATCGGGATGTTGACGTCCACCCACTTGCCGCCGCTGCTGCCGGAGAGCGCCGGCCGCGGGTCGTTCGACGACACCGGCGGGAGCGGCTTGCCGTCCACCGTGGCGGGCAGCGCCGTCCAGGTCTTGCCGCCGTCCAGCGACGCCTCGAAGAAGAGATAGTCGAAGCCGGCCTCGATCGAGTAGCGGCCCTTCATCGACAGCGCCGCCGTGGACTTCCCGGTGAAGTCGAGAGCCCTGGTCATGGTGTTGTCCAGGTCGTCGTCGTTGCCGGAGAAGTACTGCTTGGCGCCCTCGAACGGCTTGCCGTTGTCGAACGTGTACTCCCGCTGCGGTAGCACCACCACGGCGGCCTGCGGCTTGCGGGAGTTGTACTCCTGCGGCCCGAGCACCATCGTCCGCTTCTGCCCGGCCTTGACCACCTCGTAGTCGAGCCAGCCGAGCTGGAGCTTGTTCCAGGCGCCGAGGTCGCCGCCGCGCTCGCCGATGCCGCCGTCGTTCTTGCCGCTGAGCCGGCTCTGGGCCATCAGGGTCCAGTGCTCGTTGTTGTTGTCCCCACCGTTGAGCACGTTGTAGTCGTCCGGCAGACCGAGGTCGTGGCCGTACTCGTGGTAGAAGACGCTGCGGCCGCCGTTCTCCGGCTGGATCGTGTAGTCGCGGATCCAGACGCCGGTGTTGCCGACCTGGGTGCCGCCGATCGGGAAGTTCGCCGGCCCGGTCTGCGAGGTGTTGTACGCCGACCAGCGGTGGCTCCAGATGGCGTCCTCACCCTGGTGCGGGTCACCGTCGGCCTGGTCGCCGCCGGAGTGGACGATCTGGAAGTGGTCGATGTAGCCGTCGGGCTCGTTGAAGTTGCCGTCGCCGTCGTAGTCGAACCGGTCCCACTGGTCGAAGGACTGCATGTCGGCCTTGATCTGGGCGTCGGTGCGGCCCTTGGCCTTCTGGTCGGCCACCCACTGGTTGGCCGCGTCCCGGACCAGGTCCCAGGTGTTCTGGCAGACGTTGCTGGCGCAGACCGCCGGGTCGCCCGTCGGGTCGTCGTCGGCCTTCGGGTCGTTCGACCGTCCGTAGCGGGCGGCGTTGTACTTCACCTTGACCCAGTCGGTGACCTCACCGTCCACGGTGTACCGACCGGACGACTGGGCCTGGTAGTACTGCTTGAGCGACTCGTCGCCCGGCTTGGTGCCGAAGTACAGCTGCCGGAAGTGTTCCGGGCTGGAGTCGGGCTGCCAGATGGTGGAGTTGTCCACCGAACGGTCGGGCGCCGGGATCTCGTTGTGCCGCGGACCGTCGAACCGGGTCGGGCCCGCCGTGTCCGGGTCGATGTCCTTGTCCGGGTAGGCGGGGTCCCGCTCGTCGCCGAACTCGGCGAGGATCACGAAGATCCGGTCGGTCCGCTCCCGGGCCAGCTCGACGTACTGGTCCTTCGTGCCTGCCTTGCCCGGTGCTGCGGTCCGGGCGCCGGCCGCGGCCGCCGCGCCGCCGGCGGTCTCGCCGACCTTGACGACGGTGCTGCCGTTGATCTGTTGCGGTTTCGCCCTGCCGGAGAGGACCTCGCTCAGGCCCTCCTGACGCAGGGCGCGGCGCTTGTCCTCGAGCTTGTCCGGCAGATCGTGATCGGCTTGGGCCTGCTGCTCGGCGACCGACGGAGCGGTCGCCGGCAGCTTCGGCTGCGGCGCGGCACTGGCGGCCGTGCCCGCCACCAGTCCCGTCGCCGTCAGCGAAAGCCCGAGCAGACCCACTGCGACTTTGCGCACGTGAGTACCTCCGGGGTGAAGGAACCGGCCCGACGGGGGTGTGGGCCGGCGAAAGGTCCCACCGTTGCGGCGGTGGGACCACTGGTGAAGATAGACACTCCTGTGACCCGTGGGAAGACGGCGGCATCGATTTGTAGCAACTTTTTGTGGACTCGGCTGCTCAGCGTCACATCCGCTCCCTCCACGAAGGACGGTTGAGCAGGAGAAACGTCCAGGAACGCGGAAAGGGCCGGTGGCGTCGCCGCCACCGGCCCTTCCGGTCTTGCTGTGCTACCCGATCAGTTGGTCACCTTGACGACCATGTCGCTGGTCGGGGTGGTGCCCTGCTGCAGGATCTCGATGGTGGTGCCGGTGCCGGCAACCTTCACCGAGTTCCAGGCGTTGCCCGAGGTCCAGTACTGGCCGATGCCCTTGTCACTGAAGATCGGGTGCGGCTCGAGCTCCGGCACGGTGACCGCCACGCCGTTCTTGTGGAAGGTCTGCGCCGGCTTGGTGTACAGGCTGAACGTCGCGTCGTAGCCGTTGCGCCGGTTGCTGATGACGCCCTGGCCGCCGACGTTGATCTTGTCCGGGCGGACGTCAACCGGGAGGTTGAGGCCGTAGCCCGGGTGCTGCGAGGTGTTGTTGTCGCCGTACGCGTAGTTCACGTACCAGACCAGCATGCCGGGCTGGTTCGAGAACCGCTCCACGAAGTCCGGCCGGGTGTTGCCCCAGCCGAAGTTGTACCCACCGGTCCGCAGCGTGTCGTCGTAACCGAAGTAGGTCCGGTTCTCGGCGATGTAGAAGCGGGGGTAGGTGTCGGTCACCGAACCGGTGATCCGGGTCCAGCCCTTCGCGGTCCACGCCGCGGCGAGCGTCTCCGCGTCGTCGGTCCAGGCGGTGGTGCCGTTCGTGGTCAGCGAGATGTTGTCCAGGAACGGGCCCGCCAGGTGCACGCCGCCGTCGGTGGCGTAGCGGTAGCGGAACGTCACGGCCTTGCCGGCGTACGCCGACAGGTCGTAGGTCAGGTCGATCCAGTTACCGCTGGTGGAGCCGTCGACACCGGTCTCGCCGGCGTCGATGAGCGAGTTGCTCAGCGCGTTCCAGGTGGCGCCACCGTCGGTCGACACCTCGGCGTAGAGGTAGTCGTAGTCCTCCTCGATGTCCCACTGAGCCTTCGTGGTGATCGACGCGGAGGTCGCACCGGTCAGGTCCAGGGTGCGGGTCAGCGTGGTGTTGAGATCGTCCGCGCTGCCGCCCCACCACTCGTACGACCCGCCGAACGGCGTGTTGTAGTTCGTGGTCTGGGTCTGCGAGGGGAGGTTGACCACGACAGCCTGGGCCTTCGGCCCGTCGCTGTCACCGGCCGGGCCGAGGGTCAGCGTGGTGCTGCCCTTGCCGTAGTCGACCGTGCTGTGGTTCAGCCAGCCCAGGTAGAGCTTCGACCACGGGTCCATGTAACCCGGGGTCGAGCCGATGTCGTCGGTGCCGTGGCTCAGCCACGAACCGGAGGACATCAGCGTCCAGAAACCGGTGCCGTTGTCGCCACCCGCGGTGTCGTACAGGTCCGGCAGACCGAGGTCGTGACCGTACTCGTGGGTGAAGACGCCCAGACCACCGTTCTCCGGCTCCGTGGTGTAGTCACGGATCCACAGCCCGGTGTCGCCGATCTGGACACCACCAGCGAGGTTGCCGGCCGGGCCGGCCTTGCCCTCGAGGTTGGGGAACGCGGCCCAGCGGTGCGACCAGATGGCGTCCTCGCCCTGGGCGCCGCCGCCGGCCTCCTCGCCCTCGCCGGCGTGCACCGCCTGGAAGTGGTCGATGTAGCCGTCGGGCTCGTTGAAGTTGCCGTCGCCGTCGTAGTCGTACCGGTCCCACTGGTCGAACTGGGCCAGGTAGTCCTTGATCTGCTGCGGCGTCTTGCCGGCCTTGATCTGGGCGTCGTACCAGGACGTGGAGCTGTCCTTGACGAAGTTCCAGTAGCCGTCGGCCTCGGAGATGGCGTTGCTGCCGTACCGGGCCTCGTTGTAGGGAACGGTGACCCAGTCGCTCACGTCACCGTTGACGGTGTACCGGCCGCCGGACTGCTTGAGGTAGAAGTCCCGGAACGACTCGCCCTCACCGTAGAACATGTCCATGTAGTGCTCGCGGTGGAAGTCGGAGCGCCACAGGGTGCTGTTGTTGTCGGTGGAGCTGCCGTCCCAGTTGCGGTCGGGCTCGGGGATCTGGTTGACCACCGGGCCGGGGGTGCCGCCGGTACGCGGATCGGTCTTGTCGCCGAAGTTGACCAGCATCGTGAAGATGGGGTCGGTCTTCGGCGCCTGCTGGTACTCGACGAACAGGTCGTCCTTTACCTGGATGACCTTCGAGCCGTTGCGCGTCTGAAGCTTGGCCTTGCCCTTCAGCAGGTCAGCGATCGCCTGCTTCTTGACCTCCCGCTGCTGATCCGCCTTGGGATCGGGCAGGTTGTCCTTGCCGTGCTTCGCCTTGTCGACGCCCGGGGTGGGTTCCGCTGCCGATACGGCGGCGGATGCCGGCGCAGTGACCACGCCGGCCGCCAGCAGCGCGGCCGCGGCCGAGGCCAGGCCTGCTGTGACTCGTCTCCTCAAAGGTCCTCCTCCTTTGTGGAACTGTTACATGACAGAGACAGCTACGGCCATCAGTGTCATGTCATGCGTCACCCACAATGACAGAGGCTTGCATCGTTGTCATCGGTCAATCACCTGATGTGCGTACCAATTTTTACCGGCAAATCCGCACCAATGGGGACATGGATCTGACGCCGATTCACATTACGTTTCGGCCACGATCACCTAGCGCGACGGTAGTTATGGAGTCCCCCTTGGGGGAGCGCCGGTGGTCGCGAAAGTGTCACACCAAAAGTCGGCTGGATGCGCGGCGGCGTAAGAACGACGGAGGCCCGTCCGGAGCAGTGTGCTCCAGACGGGCCTCGCCGTGTGCCCCCGCCGCGCCGGCGGGCCGCTCAGGTCAGGGGGTCGCCGCGGTGACGTGCACCGTGGCGTACGAGTTGTCCTTCGCGGTCTTCAGGATGGTGATCGTGACCCCGTAGGCCACGTTCTGGTCACCCGGGTTGCCCGAGCCCAGCACGGTGAACCCGAGGTCCATGCCGTACAGGCCGGTGGCCGGGGTGCCGTCCGGGTTGGTGATCCGGGTGGTGTACGGCGCGTTGCCCCGCGACGGGATGACCACCGAGGCGTCGCTGTCCCGGGCGAAGAGCCGGCCGTCCCGGAACTCGATGCCCGGGTACCAGCCCTTGGCGTCCGTGAAGCCGGCCACCGGGGCCTGGGCGCCGAAGCTGGTGCAGTACTCGCTGTACGGCTCGGCCGCCGCCTCCAGGCACTCCTTGAAGGGGTACGTGGACTTGAGCGAGAAGGCCGCGTTCGAGGACTGCGGACGGCTGGGCAGGTTGTCGAGCGTCGACTCGTCCTTGACGGCCGCCTCACCCTGCCGGCGCAGCGGCTGGTTGTGCGAGTCGACGATGAGCAGGCCGCCCTTGGCGCCGTAGCTCGGCAGCGACGTCGCCTGCGCGGTGACGTGGTTGACGTTGCCGAGCGCGGTGTCCCGGTACCAGACCAGCATGCCCGGGGCGTTGTAGGAGATCCGGTCGACCTTCCACGCCTCGTGCGAGTAGACGGTGTCGTAGGCGTACTTCAGGCCCTTGTCGAAGCCGTCGAAGTTGCGCCACTCGGCCAGGTAGTAGTGCGCCTTGACCTGGGTGCCCGAGTCGACGTGCCAGCCCGCGCCGGTGCTGTCGGTCCAGCTGCCGCCGGTCTGGGTCCAGCCGTTCGCGCCGCCCTCGACGTCGTCGCTCCAGGTGGTGGTGCCGCCGCCGGTGACCGAGAAGTCGTCGGAGAACCAGCCGCGCTCCAGGAAACCGGCGTCCGTGGCGTACCGCAGCCGCACCTGGACGGTCTGCCCGGCGTACGCCGACAGGTCGACGTAGTCGTGGCGCCAGCCGTGGCTGTCACCGGTCAGGCCGTACTTCTTGCCGCCGTAGTCGCCCATCCGGCCGTTCGGGTCGGAGTAGGTGTCAGCGGTGCTCACCAGGTTGCCGGCCCCGTCGTAGACCTTCTGCTCGGACCAGGTGGTCCCGCCGTCGGTCGACACCTCGACGAAGCCGTAGTCCCAGTCCTGCTCGACGACGTAGTTGTTCCACATCCAGAACCTGGCGTCGGCCGCGTTCGGGACGGTCACCTGGCGGCTGAGCTTGACGTCGGCCCAGTCCTGGTCGGCGCCGGAGTACCACATGTTGGCGCCGCTGTGCGGGGTCGCCAGGTTGATCACCTTGTTCGGCAGGTTGACCTTGATGCCGTCCTTGGTGCCCACCGGGGTGTTCGAGCTCTGGCCGAGCTGCACGTCCCTCGGGTCCGCACCCGGGGTGACGGTCAGCGGGTCGGCCCAGCCGAGCACCCACTTGTCCCAGAGACCCATGTGGGTCGGCATCGCCTGGAAGATCTCACCGGAGTGCGAGCCCGAGGCCATCAGGTCCCAGAAGTCGACGTCCGAGTCGGCGTTGCCGGAGGTGTCGTAGAGGTCCGGCAGACCGAGGTCGTGGCCGAACTCGTGGGCGAACACACCGACGCCGGCGTCCTCCGGCTGCACGATGTAGTTCGACACCTTCAGGTTCGTGCCGGGGATCGTGTAGCCGCCGGCCACCGCCGAGGAGTGCGCCCAGATCGTGTAGACACCCAGGTCGCCGCCGCCACGGGACTTGCCCTGATTGGCGTGCACCAGCACCAGGTGGTCGATCACGCCGTCCGGCTCGTTGTAGTTGCCGTCGCCGTCGCGGTCGCCCTGGTCCTCGATGTCGTAGTCGGCCCACGGGAAGCTCGGGTCCATCGCGGCCAGCGAGTCGATCGCGTCGGTCGCCAGCCGGCCCGCACCGAGCGGGTTGTCCGGGTGGCCGTTCATCGACTGCATGGCGCCGGCGACCCACTCGCCCTTGTCGTTCTTGAAGCAGCGGGACGCGCCGTACCAGGCCTCCGAGTGCGGCACGGTGATCCACGGGCTGGCCTGCCCGTCCACCGTGTACGCGCCCTTGGACATCTCCAGGTACATGTTGTGCATGGTGCGGCCGGAGATGTCGACGCCCGGCTTGCCGTCCGGCCCGGTCAGGTCCTTGCGGACCCGCTCGGTGATGCCCTCCTTGGTGTAGAGCATCTTGTCGAAGTGCTCCGGCGAGAAGTCCGGCACCCACATGGAGTTGTTGTCCTCGTGGGGCAGGCTCGCCGGGTCCGGGATGGTGTTGTGCTTCGGTCCGTTCTGCACGGTGCCGGGGACACAGGTCCGGTCCTCGAAGACCGTCTTGGGGACCATCACGTCGGTGAAGTCGTCGTTCGCCTGGTCGTTGAACTCCACCAGCAGGGTCAGCAGCTTGGCGGTCTGGCTGCCCTTGGCCTGCTTGATCTGACGCGGGTTCTGCCCGGTCTTGATCGCCTTGGCCTCGAGCTTCGCCAGCTCCCGCGCCGTCACCGGGTTACCGGTGGCGTACTTGCGGTCGTACGCCCGGGCCTTGTCCAGAGCCGGGGCGTAGACACCCCCCGCGCCCTTGACCTCCGGGCCGGTGGTGTCCGGCTGCACCGCAGGCTCGGCGTAGTTGATGTAGAACTCGTCCGACCCGACTGCGGCTCGGGCGGGACCGGACTCCTGGGCGGCCGCGCTGCCCGTCACGGTCAGTGACGTGGCGGCGAGGGCGATGGCGGGTAGCGCGACGAGTAGGCGCCGGCGCGACCCGGATTGCGGAAATGTGTTCATGCCGCTCCATTTCTCGGGCATGGGGAGGAGAGAATCCACCGGTCGCAGATCGAAGTGACGTGCGTCGAACCGGTGCGATGCCGGTGAACTTAAATGACAATGCACCGTCACCGACAGGGGCGGAGCAGGCCTCTGCCCGTTCAGGCCCTCGGATGTCGGCCGAACTCCTGACTTGTGCGTCCGTAGAAACGACGGTGGGTGACGATCCGTGCGGACCGTCACCCACCGATGCGTACCCCTGCCGTCAGTCCTCGTCGGACTTCCCACCACCCATGCCGGAGGAGATCAGCTCCATCACCGAGGAGTCCTGCAGCGTCGTGACATCACCGAGCGAACGGTGCTCCGCCACGTCCCGCAGCAGTCGGCGCATGATCTTGCCGGAGCGGGTCTTCGGCAGTTCCGGTACCAGCATGATCTGCCGCGGCTTGGCGATCGGGCCGAGCGTCTTCGCCACATGGTTGCGCAGCTCGGCGATGAGCTGCTCGCCCGCCTCGCCCGAGATCTCCGCGTTGCCGCGCGGGATGGCGAACGCGACGATCGCCTGCCCGGTGGTCGGGTCGGTCGCGCCGACGACCGCCGCCTCGGCCACCGAGGGGTGGCTGACCAGCGCCGACTCGACCTCGGTGGTGGAGATGTTGTGCCCGGACACCAGCATCACGTCGTCGACCCGACCGAGCAGCCAGATGTGCCCGGCGTCGTCCTTCTTCGCGCCGTCACCGGCGAAGTAGATCCAGTCGCCCTTGCCGCCGGCCCCGGCGCCGGCCCCGAACCGCGACCAGTACGTCTCGATGAACCGGTTGTCGTCGCCCCAGATGGTCCGCAGCATCGACGGCCACGGCTCCCGCAGCACCAGGTAGCCACCGCCGCCGTTCGGCACCGACTCGCCCTGGTCGTCCACCACGTCCGCGACGATGCCGGGCAGCGCGGTCATCGCCGAGCCCGGCTTCGCCTCGGTCACGCCGGGCAGCGGGGAGATCATGATCGCGCCGGTCTCGGTCTGCCACCAGGTGTCGACCACCGGCAGTTCGCCGTGACCGACGTGCTGCCGGTACCAGATCCACGCCTCCGGGTTGATCGGCTCGCCGACGCTGCCGAGCAGACGCAGCGACGACAGGTCGTAGCCGGCGGGGATGTCCTCGCCCCACTTCATCATCGTGCGGATCAGCGTCGGCGCGGTGTAGAGGATGGTCACCTTGTACTTGTCGACGATCTCCCAGAACCGGCCCTTGTGCGGGGTGTCCGGGGTGCCCTCGTACATGACCTGGGTCGCGCCGTTGGAGAGCGGGCCGTAGACGATGTAGGAGTGGCCGGTCACCCAGCCGATGTCGGCGGTGCACCAGTAGACGTCCGTCTCCGCCTTCAGGTCGAAGACCGCGTGCGCGGTGTACGCCACCTGGGTCAGGTAGCCGCCGGTGGTGTGCAGGATGCCCTTCGGCTTCGCCGTGGTGCCGCTGGTGTAGAGGATGAACAGCGGCTGCTCGGCGTCGAATGGCTGCGCGGCGTGCTCGGCCGGCGCGGTCTCCACCGTCTCGTGCCACCAGTGGTCCTTCGCCGACCAGGCGACGTCCTCGCCGGTGCGGCGGACCACCAGCACGTGCTCCACCGACGGGCAGTTCGCCACCGCTTCGTCCACCGTCGGCTTCAGCGCCGACGGCTTGCCCCGCCGGTAACCGCCGTCGGCGGTGATCACCACCTTGGCAGAGGCGTCCTGGATCCGGTTGGTCAGCGCGTCGGCGGAGAAGCCGCCGAAGACGACGCTGTGCGTGGCGCCGATCCGGGCGCAGGCCAGCATCGCGACCGCCGCCTCCGGGATCATCGGCAGGTAGATCGCCACCCGGTCGCCGGCCGCCACACCCAGCTCGGTCAGCGCGTTCGCCGCCTGACAGGTGAGCTTGTGCAGGTCGGCGTAGGTGACGGTGCGGGTGTCACCCGGCTCGCCCTCCCAGTGGATCGCCACCTTGTCGCCCTGGCCCGCCGCCACGTGCCGGTCCAGGCAGTTGTACGCCACGTTCAGCTGGCCGCCGACGAACCACTTCGCGAACGGCGGGTTCGACCAGTCGAGCACCTGGTCCCACTGCTTCGCCCAGGCC
>JBARAE010000420.1:0-4687 GCA_049791715.1 Micromonospora sp. | reverse complement strand
GCAGCCTGGCCGGCGGGCTGAGCACCCTCGTCGAGGCGGCGGCGACGGCCAGCGGCGGGACGATCCGGCGGGACGCGGCCGTCCTCGAGCTGCACCCCACGCCGACCGGCTGGCAGCTGGTCGTCGGCCCGACCCGCGACCCGGAGCTGGTGGAGGTCGACGCGGTGCTGCTCGCCGTGCCGGCCCGGGCGGCCGCCCGGCTGCTCGCCGGCCCGGCCCCCGAGGTGGCGACGACCGTCGGCCGGCTCGACTACGCCAGCGTGGCGCTGATCACCATGGCTCTGCCCGAGCCGGAGCTGCCCGAGCTGTCCGGGTTCCTGGTGCCGGCCACCGAGGGGCTGCTGATCAAGGCGTCGACGTTCTTCACCACCAAGTGGGGGCACCTGCGCCGGCCGGACGGGCTCGCCCTGCTCCGCGCCTCGGTCGGGCGGTACGGCGACGAGACGTCGCTGCAGCTCACCGACGACGACCTGGTGGCCACCGTGCACCGCGAGGTGTCCAAGGTGCTGGGTACCCCGCTGCCCGGCCCGGTCGCCAGCCACGTGCAGCGGTGGGGTGGGGCCCTGCCGCAGTACACCCCCGGCCATCTCGACCGGGTGGCGGTGGCCCGGACGGCGCTGCGCGCGGCCCACCCGACGCTGGCCCTGGCCGGCGCCGGCTACGACGGCGTCGGCATCCCGGTCTGCGTCCGCTCCGGCGAGACGGCGGCCGAAGAGATCATCACAGCACTGGGAGGATCGGGATCATGACCGAGCAGACCAACGCGGCCCGGCTGCGGGAGTTGAACGCCAGCATCCGCTACACGATGTGGTCGGTGTACCGGGCGACCAGCCCCCTCCCGTCGCTGCGCGAGAACGTCGTCGACGAGGTCGAGTCCCTCTTCGAGGAGCTGGCCGGCAAGGACGTGACGATCCGCGGCACGTACGACGTGGCCGGGCTGCGCGCCGACGCCGACCTGATGATCTGGTGGCACTCCTCCTCCAGCGACGCCCTCCAGGACGCCTACCTGCGGTTCCGGCGCACCACGCTGGGGCGGGCGCTCACCCCCGTCTGGTCGCAGATGGCGCTGCACCGGCCGGCGGAGTTCAACAAGAGCCACATCCCGGCGTTCCTCGCCGGTGAGGAGCCGCGGGCGTACCTCTGCGTCTACCCGTTCGTCCGCTCGTACGAGTGGTACCTGCTGCCGGACGCCGAGCGGCGCGACATGCTCGCCGAGCACGGCCGGATGGCCCGGGGCTACCCGGACGTGCGGGCCAACACCGTCGCCTCGTTCGCGCTGGGCGACTACGAGTGGATGCTCGCCTTCGAGGCCGACGAGCTGCACCGGATCGTGGACCTGATGCGCGACCTGCGGGCCGCCACCGCTCGGCGGCACGTCCGGGAGGAGGTCCCCTTCTACACCGGCCGCCGCCGTTCCGTCGCGGACCTCGTCACCTGCCTGGTCTGACCGCCGCCGACACGGGAACGGGCCCCGGAGATCTCTCTCCGGGGCCCGTCGCCGTTCACGTCAGCGGATGTAGACCAGGCCGTCGGTGATGACGCGGGGACGGCCGGAGGTGCCGACGACCACGACCTTCACCGTGTGCTTGGCGCTGCTGGTCCAGTTCTTCGTCCAGACGATGCGCCGGTACTCGGTGGCGCTGGACCTCAGGTCCACGGTGCTGACCTTCACCCCGTCGACCCAGATCTCCGCCTGGCCCGAGGTGGTGGTCCGGGTCGCCACGAAGGCCACCGAACGGCCGGTGAAGCTCCACGTCAGCGATGCCTTCGCGGCCGTCGAGGTGAGCGCCGCGCCGCCCAGGTAGTTGCTGCTCGACAGGGTCGACCAGGTGCCCGAGCGGGTGCCGCTGGAGTCCGCGAGCAGGACCGGTGTCCAGGCCGCCGAGGCGGTGGCGCTGTTGCCCGCCCAGTCCTGCGCCCGCATCGACCAGGTGGTGGTGACGTTCGGCTTGGTCGTGGGGCTGTAGGTGCCGCTCACCCCGAGGGTGCGGCTCAGCGGTGCGGTCAGGTAGACCAGCCGCGGCGCCACGTTGTCCGCCGATCGCCAGCTGAGGGTCACCGGCACCACCGAGGTGCTCACCTGACCGGTACGCAGGGCGAGGGTCGGCCCCTGCGGGAACGTCGGCGCGGTGACGTCGGCGACGAACGCCTGCCCGGCCGAGGCGTTGACCCGGCCGATCCGGTGCACGCCGCGGATCACGATGGTGTGCGCGCCGGCGGCGACGGTGACCGCGGCCGAGCGGGCGGTGCCGGCGGCGGTGGCCACCACCTTGCCGTCCACCACCACGTCGAAGCGGGAGATGAGCACGCTGGGCGTGCTCGTGTACCAGGACGCGGTGAACGAGGTCTTGGTGTAGTACGTGGTGCCGTTCAGGCCGCCGGTCAGGCCGGTCAGGCGCAGGCCGCCGACCGTGGCGGCCTTGCTCCGGATGGTGGCGAGCTGCCCGTAGAGGGTGTCGCCGGGGCACTCCGTCGCCACCGCGTCCCGGTGCCCCGAGATGCGGTTGAAGACCACCTGCTCGCCGAGGGCGTACTTGCCGTCCACGCCGGAGGTCAGGGTGACCCTGCCGTACGGGTCGTTGCCGTACTGGCCGAGCTTGTACGCCGCGACGTGCGCGATGACGTCCTGGACCGTCCCCGACACACCGCTGGTGATGTACGTGCCGAGCACGGCGATCGCGGCGGTGTCGGTGTTGAAGCCGTACGTGTGGGCGCCGATCACGGGCTTGTCGATGCCGCCCTTGCGGCCCTCGAAGACGACGCCGCACTTGTCGACCAGGAAGTTGTAGCCGATGTCGTTCCAGCCGTTGCTCTTGACGTGGTAGACCTCGATGCCCCGGACGATGGCGGCCGAGTCGGCGCAGCTGTAGTCGTTCGTGCCGGCGGTGTGGTGCACCCAGAACGCCTTGACCGTGGTCCCGTACGACGGCGGCTCGGTGACGATCGACTCGTCGGCCTGCCACTGGGCCCGGGTCACCACCTTCGGCGTGGGGATCGGGTTCGTCGGGGTGGGGGTGGCCGTGGCGGTGGCGGTGGCCGTGGTGGTGGTGGGCGCGGGCGCGCTGGTCGTCGGCGCCGGCGCGGTGGTCTCGGTGGGCGCGGGCGCGGTGGTCTCGGTCGGTGCGGGTGCCGTGGTCTCGGTGGGCGCCGGGGCGGTCGTCTCGGCCGGTGCCGTCGTCGTGGCGGTGTCGGTCGGCGCCGGCGCGGTCGTCGTGGTGTCGGTGGGGGCCGGATCGGTCGGCGTCGGCTCCAGGGCCTGTACCTCGGCGACCGGCTGGAGGCGCTCCGGCCGGACCTGACCGAAGCCGGCGGCGCCCGCCTTGCGGCGCTTGGTCTTCCCGGGGTCGACGAGTTCCAGGCGGAGGCCGTCGGGCAGCCGGTCGCTGGTGGCACCATCCGCCGCCACGGCTCGCACCTCGACCCCGTCGGACGGGCCGACCCAGAGCGGGTCGGTGCCGCCCCGCGCCTTGCTCGCCTCCGCACCCGGTTCCGGTCCGAAGTGGTTGTCGATCTCGAGGGGGCGCCACTTCGACCAGTCGCCGTCGATCGCCCGGGTACGCACGGAGATCGTGCCCTTGAAGTCGATCTTCGGGTTCGTCCACGTCACGCCGACCATGGCGAAGCGGTCGGTGTCCCGTCGCGGGATGGTCACCTCCCGGCCGTTGGCGGCCGGGAAGTTCACGGTGTGCAGTGCCGTGACGGCCGGCCCGGTCCCCGCCGCCCAGTCCGCCACGTCCTCGCCGAAGCCCACGGCGACCAGGCTCGCGGTGCCTGCCACCGCCGTGGCCACTATCCCGGCCGCGACGGCGGCCGTGCGGCCGCTCCAGCGGATGCCCGTCAATTTCACAGTTGAGTCCCTCCGAACGATCTCACCGGAGGGCCCAGCGCCATCGATGTCCGTGGCGTTACACCGACACGCCGATCAACGGTCCCGGCGCATCGGGGTGTGCGGGATGCCGTCCTCGACGTACCCGGCGCCGGCGATCGTGAAGCCGTGCCCGGCGTAGAAGTCGACCAGGTGGGTCTGCGCCTCCAGCACGCACGGCCCGTCACCGACCAGGTCGAGGGCCTCGGCCATCAGCCGGCCGGCGAGTCCGGCGCCCCGGGCCGCGGGCGCCACCACCACCCGGCCGATCCGCGCGACGCCGTCCGGGTCGGCCAGGATCCGCAGGTACGCGACGACGTCGCCCTCGCGGGTCAACCACAGGTGCCGGGTGCCGGGCTCGACGTCCCGGCCGTCCAGCTCCGAATACGGGCACGCCTGCTCCACCACGAACACGTCGATGCGGAGCCGGAGCAGGTCGTGGAAGGTGCGGGCGTCCAGGTCGGCGAAACGGGCGACCCGGACCTCGATGGTCTGCGGCACCCTGCGATGTTAGGCCGCGTCCACCCGCTCCGGGCTCGGGGTCGACCGGCCGGTGGCGCGACGGCGCCGGGCCACCGTCAGCCCGACCGCGACCAGGAGCAGCGCGCCGGCGAGGGCGGCGACCGCCCACGGGCCCAGTCCGGCCAGCCGTCCGCTGATCGCGCCCTGCAGCCGGCCGGCGGCGCCGACCAGTGGGTCGTCCGCGTCCGCGCCGGAGAAGAGCCGGATCTCGTACCAGCCGTACCAGGCGACGTACCCGCCGGTCAGCATCAGCAGCAGGCCGGCCACCCGGCCGAGCAGCGGCGCGGCGCGGCGGGTGCG
>JBARAE010000419.1:0-6284 GCA_049791715.1 Micromonospora sp. | reverse complement strand
CTACCTGGGCGGCGCCGGCTACCACCCGACCGGCATCATCGAGCTGCGCGAGGCGGTCGCCCGCTCGTACACCGAGCGGGGGCTGCCCACCAGCCCCGAGCAGATCATGGTCACCAGCGGCACCCAGCATGCGCTGGACCTGGTGCTGCGGCTGGCCCTCTCGCCCGGCGGGGGTGTCCTGGTCGAATCGCCGACCTACCCGAACGCGCTGGCCGCGCTCTCCGCCCGCCGGGCCCGGATCACCACCCACGGCCTCGCCGCCGACGGCACCGGCTGGGACGCCGACCTGCTGCTGGGCAGCATCCGGCAGGGCCGGCCCAAGCTGGCGTACCTGATCCCCGAGTTCCAGAACCCGACCGGCCACCTGATGCCCACCGAGCTGCGCGAACGGCTCGTCGGCGCGGCCCACTCCTCGGGCACCGACCTGGTCATCGACGAGTCCTTCGTGGACCTGCCGCTGGACGGCACCGCACTGCCGCCGCCCACCGCGACCTTCGACCGGCACTCCCGGGTGATCTCCATCGGCGGGATGAGCAAGCCGTACTGGGGCGGGCTGCGGATCGGCTGGGTGCGCGCCTCGGCCCCGCAGGTGCAGCGGCTGGCCGCCGCGCGCGTCGGCGTCGACATGGCCAGTCCGGTGCTGGACCAACTCGTCGCGGTGCACCTGCTGGCCGACGCGCCGACCATCGTGGCCGCCCGACGGGCCCAGCTCGCCGCGCAGCGGGACGCGCTGATCGGCGCGCTGGCCGACCGGCTGCCCGACTGGCGGGTCGCCGTACCGCGTGGCGGGGTGACGCTCTGGGCCGAACTGGACGGCCCGATCTCCAGCGCCCTCGCCCGGGCCGCCGAGGAGGTGGGCGTACGACTCGCGCCCGGCCCCCGGTTCGGCCTGGACGGCACGCTGGAGCGGTTCCTGCGGCTGCCCTTCACGCTGCCCGCCGCCGACCTGGTGGAGGCCGTCGGCCGGCTCGCCGCGGTCCGCTACGACCTCGATCGCACGGGTCGACCGCAGTGGCGGGAGGACTCCGTCATCGCCTGACGTCGGTGGGACCAGCCGACCGGGCGTTCGGGGGACACCGGGCCGGGCCGCCGGCTGCCAGACTGTGCGCCGTGACGGACGGGACGCAACGCGCGCCGCGGATGCGGGTGATGACCGAGGGGTCCACGGTCACCCCGCTGGAACTCTTCTTCGACCTGGTCTTCGTCTACGCGCTCACCCAGGTGACCGCGCTGATGGCCGCCGACCTCACCGGGCGCGGGCTGCTGCGCGGCCTGCTGGTGCTGGCCCTGCTCTGGTGGTGCTGGTGCTGCTACGCCTGGCTGGGCAACACGGTCCGGGCCGACGAGGGCGTGGTACGGCTCGCCCTCTTCGCCGTGATGGCCACCATGTTCGTGGTCGCCGCCACCATCCCGGAGGCGTTCAGCGACCTGCCCGGAGGCCTCTCCGGCCCGGTGGTCTTCGCCGCCTGCTACCTGGTGGTCCGGGTGCTGCACCTCGTCATCTACTGGTACGCCGCCCGTGGCGACGCCGGCCTGCGCCGCCAGTTGCTCCGGGCCGCCCTGCCGATGCTGGGTGGGGCGACGCTGCTCTTCACCGCCGCGCTGTTGCCGCAGCAGCTGTCCGACGACCCACGGCGGGTCGGCACGATCCGCACCCTGGTCTGGGTGCTCGCCCTCGTCATCGACTACGGCGGCATCATGGCCATCGGTGCGCGGGGTTGGCGGATCTACTCGGCCGCGCACTGGACCGAGCGGCACGGCCTGATCATCATCGTGGCGCTGGGCGAGTCGCTGGTGGCCATCGGGATCGGTGTCACCGCACTGCCCATCTCCTGGCCGATCATCGTCGCCTCGGTGCTCGGCATCGTGGTGGCCGCCGCGCTCTGGTGGGCGTACTTCGACGTGGTGGCGATCGCCGCCGAGCGGGTGCTGCACCGGGCCGAGGGGGCCGAGCGGGCCGCCTTGGGCCGGGACTCCTACACCTATCTGCACCTGCCGATGGTCACCGGGATCATCCTGCTCGCCCTTGGCTTCAAGAACGTCCTCGCGTACGTGGGGGACGGCACCGAGCACCAGCTCAGCGACCCGCTGCACGGGCTGGGTCTGCTCGCCCTCTACGGCGGGGTGATCCTCTACCTGCTCGGCCACCTGGGCTTCCGGCTGCGCAACATGGGGTCGGTGAACTGGCCCCGGGTGGTGGCGATGGTGCTGCTGGTGGTGCTGCTGCCGGTGGCCGACCACCTGCCGGCGCTCGCCGCGCTCGGGCTGTTGGCCCTGGTCTGCGCGGGCATGATCGTGGCCGAGGTGGTGCTCTTCAGCGAGGCCCGCCGGGCGCTGCGGGACGCCTTCCTCGACGAGCACGGCGCAGGCGGCGCACCCGGGCACTAGCGCGTCGGGGCGGTTGAGCTGACCGGATCCCCGATGTCCGGGGGTGTGCGGCTGGGACACTGCCGAGGTGGGGAACGGTGCGGGCGGTGTCCGGTGGTCGCGCGGGATACGGCCGGGCGCGCCGGGCTCCCGGGCCACCCGGCTGGAGCTCTTCTACGACCTGGTCTTCGTCTTCGCGTTCCTCAACGTCACGACGGTGACCGCGACCTATCCGGGCGTCGACTCCGTGGTCCGCGCCCTGCTGGTGCTCGCCCTGCTCTGGTGGTGCTGGAGCGCCTTCGCCGGGCTGGGCAACGTGGTCCGCACCGACCAGGGCATCCTTCCGGTGGTCGGGTTCGTCACCGTGGCGGCCGTCTTCCTGCTGGCGCTGACGCTGCCGGAAGCGTTCACCGACCGTTCAGGCGGGCTGCCCGGTCCGCTGGTCTTCACCGGGGCCTACCTTCTCGTCCGCGGTACCCAGGTGGGGATCCTGGGCCGCGTGTCCCGGGCCGACCCGCGGTTGCGTCGGCGCTGGCTGGTGCTGGCCGGCCCGGTGCTGGCGGCGACCGCCCTCCTGGTGGCCGCCGGGCTGGTCCCGCAGCGTCTCGCCGACGGCTCGGCCGAGGCCCTCGTCCGGCTGGCGTTCTGGTTGGCCGCGATCGTCGTCGAGTACGGCGTCGGCCTGGTGCTGGGCGGCGTCGGCTGGCAGGTGATGTCTGCCGGCCACTGGGCCGAGCGGCACGCCCAGATCATCCTCGTCGCGCTCGGCGAGACCATCATCTCGCTGGGACTGGGGCCGCAGTTCATCGCCGGCCTGCCATTGACCTGGGCGGTCGTGTTCGCCGCGGCGTGCGGCATCGCGGTGGCCGCGGTCCTGTGGTGGGCGTACTTCGACACGCTGGCGCTCGCCGTCGAGCAGCTGCTGCACCGGACCCGGGAGCCGCGGGCGCGGATTGCCCTGGCCCGGGACGCGTACACCTACCTGCACCTGCCGCTGATCGCCGGGATCATCTTCTTCGCGCTCGGGCTGAAGGGCCTGCTGGCCGACGTGGCGGAGCCGTCCACGCCGCGCTGGGGAGACTCGCTGACCCGGTTCGGCCTGCTGACCCTGTACGGCGGGGTGGTGCTGTACCTGGTGTCGCTCGGCGCCCTGGCGCTGCGGGCGCTGAGGATCGTCCGCTGGGTGCCGCTGACCGCGATGGTGCTGATCGTCGCGCTGGTTCCGGTCGTCGGGCCGCTGCCGGAGCTGGTCGCGCTGGGGCTGCTCGCCCTGGTCTGCGTCGTCTCGGCCGGCGTCCAGGCGGCGACCGAGAGGTCGCACCGGCGGCGGGTCCGTGAGGTGGCGCTGGAGGAGCAGCTCGCCGCCGAGGCGGAGCAGAGCGAGTGGCGCCGTCACCATCTGTGACCGTCCACCGACAGACCGGCGGCCGTGCCCCGGGACGGTAGGGCACGGCCGCTGGTGGGTACGGGTGGCTCAGATCTCGGCCAGCGTGCCCTCGTACATCTGGTCGATCTCGGAGGCGAAGTTGGTCTCCACGCCCCGGCGCTTGATCTTCAGCGACGGGGTGATCTCGCCGTGCTCGATGGTGAGATCGCGGGGGAGGATGCGCACCTTCTTGATCGTCTCCCAGCGGTTGAGCTTGCCGTTGAGCTCCTGGACGTAGCCGTCGACCATCGCCTGCGCCTCGGGGGAGGCGACGATGTCGGCGTAGTCGCGACCCTCCAGCGGGCCACCGGCCGCCCAGCCCTTGATCGCGTCGGGGTCGAGGGTGACCAGCATGGTGCAGTAGTTGCGGGCCTGCCCGATCACGACGGCCTGCGAGGTGTACGGGCAGATCGCCTTGAACATGCCCTCGATGTGCGACGGCGCGATGTACTTGCCGCCGGAGGTCTTGACCAGGTCCTTCTTCCGGTCGGTGATCCGCAGGTACCCGTCGTCGTCGAGGCTGCCGATGTCACCGGTGCGGAAGAACCCGTCCTCGGTGAACGCGGCGGCGGTCTCCTCGGGCAGGTTGTGGTAGCCGCGCATCACCGGTATGCCGCGGACCAGGATCTCGCCGTCGGTGTCGATCCGGCACTCCAGGTCGCCCATCGCCGTGCCGACCGTGCCGATCCGCAGCCCGTCGGGCGGGTTGACGAAGTTGCCGGCGCTGGTCTCGGTGAGGCCGTACCCCTCGGAGATGGGCAGGTTGGCGGCGGCGAAGAAGGTGGCGATCTCGGGGCTGAGCGGGGCCGCGCCGGACACCAGCACCCGGATCCGCCCGCCGAGGCGAGCTTGAAGCTTGCTGAACACCAGCTTCTCGGCGACCGCGTACTTGAGCCTCAGCCCGGCCGGTACCGGCTTGCCGGCCTGCTCCAGCGCGACCTTCTGCTTGCCGACCCGGACGCCCCAGGAGAAGATCTTCGCCTTCGCGCCGCCGGCGTCCTGGGCGGTGGTGACCGCCTTGTTGTAGACCTTCTCGAAGACCCGGGGAGCGCCGCACATCAGTGTCGGCTTGACCACCGCGAGCAGGTCGACCAGCTTGTCGACCCGGCCGTCGACGTAGGTCGGCAGGCCGACGTGGGTCGCGCCGCAGAGCAGCGTCTTGCCGAACGAGTGGGACAGTGGCAGCCAGAGGTACTGCAGGTCGTCCTCCCGCAGCAGCCCGAGCTCGGCCTGCGCCACGCCCTCCCAGCACCAGCCGCCGTGCAGCAGCTCGACGCCCTTCGGCCGCCCGGTGGTGCCGGAGGTGTAGATGAGGGTGGCCAGGTGGTCCGGGCGGATGCCGGCGACCAGCATGTCGATCAGGTCCGGCTCGGCCTCCAGGGCCCGCGTCCCCCGCTCCTCCAGCTCCGCCAGGGTGAGCTGCGGGACGGCGGCGCTCGGGTCCGGTTCGCCGTCGAAGAGCACCACATGAGTCAGCGCCGGCAGTTCCGCACCGGAGATCTTCGCCGCCTGGGCCGGGTTCTCGGCGAACAGCACCCGCGACCCGGAGTCGGCGATGATGTAGGTCGCGTCCTCGGGCTCGGTGGTGGGGTAGACGGTGGTGGTCGCTCCGCCCGCGCACATGATGCCGAAATCGGCGATCACCCAGTCCAACCGGGTGTTCGCCAGGATCGCCACCGGGTCCTCCAGGCCGACGCCGAGGCCGTGCAACCCGGCCGCGACCGCCTTGGCACGCCGGCCGACCTGCTCCCAGCTCAGCCAGACCGGTCCCGAGTCGTCGGGGGCGGGGTGGGCGAAGGCGCGACGGTCGGGGGTCGCCGCCACGCGCTTGAGGAACATGTCGGGGATGGAACGGTAGGGTACATCGAGAGCCATCGCTGCAGCCGCCTTCGGGGGTGGACAGGACGTGACGGGGGTCACGCCATTCTGCGGTTACCGAAGAGTATTGCCTGCACCGGGGCAGCGGCTAGCCCTCCCACGCCACGGCGGTTGGCGTCCCGGGACGTGGAACGCCGGATCAGGCGTACCGGGAGACGGTGAGCGACCAGTCGTAGGTGGCCCGGATCCAGTTCCGGCGGGTCATCAGGAAGGCCTGCACCGACTCGTCCCCGGCGCCGGTCAGGACGGCCTCCCGCTCGGCGTACGTGGCCAGGCCCGCGTTGAACCGGTCGGCCGCCGCCCGCAGCGCCGCCTCCTCGCCCTGTCCGCTCTCCCCGGCGATCGCGGTCACCAGGTTGTGCAGGTCCGGCGCGCTGCTCAACTCCTTGCCGTAGGAGAACAGGTCGTTGCACCAGCAGACCAGGTCCGTGGCGAGACCGTCCAGCGCGGCCAGCGCCGGGTCGGCCCGCCGACCCGCGCCGGGCAGACCGTCGTACGCCAGGTCGGTCAGGGTGAAGCTGGGCCGGGCGCCACCGGTGTGCCGGCGCATCTGCACGTACTCGGCCACCCCGGGCACCCGGCGGTGCTCCCGGTTCGCCGCCTCCCAGAGCAA